>JBEKHU010000029.1:0-11713 GCA_050012115.1 Bryobacteraceae bacterium
CCGCAGAGCATCCGCCATGACCTGGCAGCGGTAATCAATCCACTCCTGGATCATCGGGTCGAAAATGATCCGCATGCGCGAGGGTGGGTTTGACGCGTTCCACTGTGGCGGATTCACGTAACTGACGTTTTCGAATCCGAACCGTTCGCGCCTCTGCCCCGGAGAGTACTTCTGGCTCAGGTATCTGCGGAATCCGAGTTTGCAGGCCGTGTCGTGACACGATTCGGGCTCGGCATTGAGATCGAAATTATCGAAGTGGATAAAATCAGTTTTCACTTCTTCGACCGCGTAGCGCACTATCTTCTTGAGGTAATCCAGGTATTCCTGGTTGGAAAAACAGGGCCGGTACCGATACGACTGCTGATAGCCATAGGTGAGTAGGATCGGCTGGCCCGCGGCGTCGCGCTGGATCCAGTCTTGCGCGCGCGGCTCCTCGGCAAAGAACGTCTCATACATCATGGTGTCCCACTGGATGTAGGTGTCCACTTTAAGGCCCAGACTGTGCGCGATCCCTGCGACCCGCTTGGTCTGCTCCATCTCGGGCATCTCGGCGGCCATGCCGAACCCTTTATACAGGTGCGTGTGGAACACCTCCACGCCTTGGGCTTTCAGCCTGCGCAGGGCTTCTTCGCTCTGGGCCTCCTCGATTTGCTGCCGTGCATCCATCCGCTGACCACCGCGCCGGACCACGAAGATATATGGTTCGTGGTTGCCGCCCGCGTCAATCAGCCCGTTCTCGATCCAACTCGCGCGCGGCATCTCTTGGGCACCCGCCACGGAAGCCATCGCGACAAACAAGTAGATCAGGCGCATAAGTAAGATCTCGCACGACGATTCTCTCTCACTTACGCGTGCGGCTGTCAAGGACGGAGTTAAAGAGAAGCACCACGACGGAGCAAGAGGGGATCACTTCTGGCAGTCGACGGCCTTGGAGAATCGTCGCGTTGGGGGCTGTTGGGACGAAGCCCGGCGAGGCCTCAGGCCGAGCGTTTAGGGCGGAGCGAAAACCGTCCCCCAACGCGGCACCCGGGCTCGGAGTCAGAGGAGTTGCGCATCTTTTTCGAAAACTCTTTGCTCGTAGCTCCCCATCGGGCAGCGACCCGGGAAATCGGCGCAGTGTAGACCGGCACACGTACGACGGTCTCGAATGCACGCACATGTAATATGCTCAAATCGCGGGCGTCGGATGAGAATCACGGCCTCGAAATTGAGAGAGAACGTCTACCGGATTCGCGATGAAGCCATCCCGAGCGGCTTGCCGGGGGAGGGGACGAAGGCCATGGATCGGCAGGCATCCAAAACGACGAACAGCGGGCCGCGGGCCGGCCGGCTGCACACCTGGAAGCTGACGCTGGAGTACGACGGCTCGCGCTACAGCGGCTGGGCGGAGCAGCGCAACGCGCGCACGGTGATGGGCGAAGTGCGCCAGGCGGCGGAACGAAGCCTAGGGCGGGCAGTGGATTTGGCGGGCGCCGGACGGACGGACGCGGGCGTGCACGCGTTAGGACAGGTGGCGCACTTGCGAGCGGAACTGGCGGGCGCTCCGCCCTCGCCGCAGCAGTTTCTGCTGGCGCTGAACGAGGCGCTGCCATTCGACATCGCGGTGCTGTCCGTGGAGTCGGCGCCGAACCGCTTCCACGCGCGGCACGACGCGTTGCGGCGCACTTACGTCTACCGCATCGCGAAGCAGAAGGACGCGTTTTCCAAGAAGTTCGTGTGGTGGATCAAGGAGCCCCTGGACATCCCGTCCATGCGAAAAGCCGTGGCGCTGCTCCCGGGGCGGCACGACTTCGTCCTGTTCCGGGCGGCGGACGCGGCGCGCCCGGACGAGTCGACGATCGTCCAGGTCGAATCGGCGAGCCTCGAAGAGAGTGAGCGGCGGCTTGAGTTCCGCATCGAGGCCGCGCACTTCCTGTGGCGCATGGTGCGGCGGGTCATGGGCGCGCTGGTGCGGGTCGGCCGCGGGGACTTGAGCGTTGAACAATTCCGCCGCCTGATCAATGCCGAGCCGCAAGCGGGCGTGATGCTGGCGGCCTGGACCGTGCCCTCGGCGGGCCTGTTCCTGGAAAGGGTCACCTATCCGGAGTCCCAGGCGAGCGCGCCAGCCGGCGTAACAGCAGCAACTCGCGCGGCCGCAGGTCGCACCACTCGCCGGGGGCCAGCGCGCCGAGGGTGACGGGGCCGATGGCCCAGCGCACCAGCCTCAGGGTAGGGCAGCCGATAGCGGCGGTCATGCGGCGCACCTGCCGGTTGCGCCCCTCGTGCAGCGTGACTTCGATCCACGTCGTGGGGATCGTCTTGCGGAACCGGATCGGCGACTCGCGCGGCCACAGCTTCGGTTCCTCGTCGAGAACGCGGGCCTCGGCCGGACGCGTCAGATAGCCCTGAATCTCGACGCCCGCGCGCAGCGGCTCCAGGTCGGCGTCGGCCGGCGCGCCCTCCACTTGCACCAGGTATGTTTTTGGATGCAGATAGCGCGGGTCGGTCAGGCGGTGCTGCAGCACGCCGTCGGCAGTCAGCAGCAGCAGCCCTTCGCTATCGCGGTCCAGGCGGCCGACCGGGTAGACGTCGGCCACAGGGATGTAGTCGCGCAGCGTGCGGCCGAACTCGCCCGCCGGGTCGGAGAACTGCGACGGCACGCCGTACGGCTTGTTGAAAACGATACAGCGGGGCAGCAGGGCGCGGGCCTCACTTCTTCGCGTCGGCGTGCAGCAGTTCCACCATCAGCCCCAGCGCCTTGGTGCTGTCGAAATACACGTAGTCGCCGTTGTCCGAGTCCCACCGGCCGCTATGGATCTGGTCGTAGCCCAGGGCTTTCATTTCAGACTCGGCCCGCTCCAGGTTCTGCACGTTGAAGGCGATGTGATGGACGCCCTCGCCATGCTCGTCCAGGTACTTCTTCCAGGCCGAGCCGGCGCCGATGGGCTCAATCAGCTCCACCGTCACCTGCCCGGCGCGCAGGAAAGCCAGCTTGGCGCGGGCATTGGACGGCTTGCCCTGGTAGACCATGTGCACTTCCTCGCCCGGGCGCGTCGTCGTGATCTTGGGCACGTCGATGCCCAGCAGCGCGGCCCAGTGTTTGGCGCTGGCTTCGATGTTCTTAGTGACCAGCGCCACCTGGGTGATTGCCTGGAAGCCGGGATCGCGGGTGGGCGCGTTCTGCGCGGCGGCGGGCACAGCCAGCGCCGCGGCCATGAATAGAACCATGCATACAACAGAGAGTCGCTTCATGGCAGGCACTGTATCACACCCGCCGCGAGACGGAATCGGCATGTAGTGAACGAGCCGCGTGGGAGGCGAGTGGAAGCGATTCAGCGGTGTGGGTCGGGGGCGGCCGCCGGCGCGGATTTGCCCGCGGGCGCACCGGCGTCCAACGGCTCGGCGTGGATCCGCGTGGACATCTGGTTGAGGATCTGGCCGAACTTCTTCTGCTGCTCGGGCGTGAGGATCTTCATGATGCGCTCTTTGCCGTCCTGACGGAAATCGTCCATCTGCCCCTGCAGGTTGTCGTAATACTTGGCCAGGTCGTCGAGCAGCACCTCGATCTGCTGGGCCTGATCGGGGGTCAGGTTGAGATCCTTCTTCAGATGAGCCATAGTGCTCGCGCGGCCGCTGCCCTTCCAGGAGGCGGCGGAGTTGTGCACGGTCATTCGCGAGAAGGCGTAGCGTGTGGCGAAAATGCCGCAGGCCAGGCCGCACAGGAAGACCATCAGCAGCAAGGCCAGAATCCGCGGATTGTGCCACGAGGGCCGTGGATCGGTCAGTGTGTCGTGGAGAGTCACGGGCTTTTCACGTTGCCGGCGTCACTCGGAGACGGTAACCAGGTGAACCGAGCGATCCGACAGGACCTCTTCCATCACGGCGTCCTTGGCGTCGTCGGGATCCATGACCGGCTGGGCATGGGGACCATAGCCGGCGATGAGGCCCACCGGGTTGGCGTCGTTGGAAAGCGCCTCGTGGTTCTCGCTGGTCCACAGGACCGACGATCCGACCACCAGGAACAGGGCCAGGCTGGCGTACATCAAGCGGCGCGCGAAAATCGGCTGCAGCAGGACCGACCACGGCGAGGCCGAGCGCTGCGCCTCGATCCGGTCGAGCACTCGGGCATAGAAGCCGGGCTCCGGCGCGAGTTCTTCCTGGCTGGCGCGCAACGAGCGAAAGAGAGCGGACTGCGCCTCGAAGCCGGCCACCTGCTCGCGGCACGGGCGGCATTCGGCCGTGTGCTTGCGGAATTCCGCGAGGCGGCCGGGCGTCAGGCGCCCGCCCAGGTAATCCTCAAGATCGTTCCGGATCAGCTCATGCATAACTCTTCCCTCAAAAGACCGTTTCACGCCTGCCGCCGCGTTTCCTTGTGGACCGGTTCCCAACCGATTCTCCCCCGCGGAGTGCATTCAGCCTCCGCTGCCTTACGCTTGACGCAACAGACCAACTCGAACCAGGGCCCGCGGCCCCGCTTTCAACTTCCTACCGCTTCCAGGGACGATCCCCGGAGCAACCGCTGCGCCGCCTTCAACAATTTCTGGCGCGCCCGGAACAACTTTACCTTGATTGTATTCTCATTGAGGCCCGTCATCCCGGCCAGTTCTTCCACGGAATGACCCTCAACTTCCTTCAATAACATCAAATTGCGATCCTCGGCGGAGATTTTGGACAGGAGCTTCACCACCAGGTCGCGATTCGCCAGCATGACTTCCACCGATTTGGTCCCGTCCGGCTGGGTCCGTTCCATGCTCTGGGCTTCTTCTTCGCTGAAATCGCTTTCGTAGACCAGCTTGCGGACCTTCTTCTTGCGCAGGTAGTCGTAGCATTCGTTGACCGCGATCTTGTAGATCCAGGTCAGCAGCGTGCTGCGAAAGTCGAAGTTGTTGATAGAAAAGTAGATCTTGGCGAAAACCTGCTGCGCGATGTCTTCCGCGTCGTTGCGGTTGCGCAGGATCCCGTAGATGATGTTGAAGACTTTGGCTTGGTAGCGGTCGACGATCTCCCGGAACGCGATTTCGTCGCGGTTCTGGATCCTCCGCACCAGTTCGGCTTCTTCGCTCTTCCGGTAATCCACGCGTGCCTTGCCCGCTCGGCGCTCATTCGCCGCAACGCCAGTGCCGGGGAATGGAAGTACGGTGGCGTATCCGTTCATACATGGGGTCTGACGGACGACGCCCAAGTACGGTTTCAAGGACCCGCCGAATTCAGCGGCCAATCCTCGCGCCCGGCGCTTTCTGACCCACCATAGCAGATCGGAACGCCATTTCTGCCATTTCGCTACTTTTCCCGGTTCTGCTGCATCTACCTTAACGAGAGTCGTCCCGAGTGCTAAAATAGGCAATCAGGACTATTTTGTAGGAGGCTGCAGGAAGAACATGATTACCCTGACCCCCGTTGCCGTCGGCAAGGTGAAGGAGATCCTGGATGCCCAGGAGCCGAAGCCCAGCGGGCTGCGCATCGCCGTCGTCGGCGGTGGCTGCTCCGGCTTCAGCTATTCCATGGCTTTTGAGAACAGCCCCGGCCTGCTCGACAAGACTTACGAATTCGACGGCCTCAAGGTGTTCATCGACCAGGCCAGTATGCTCTACCTGGACGGCGCCGAGGTCGATTACCTTGAGACGCTGGAAGGCGCGGGCTTCAAGTTCAACAATCCGCACGTGAAGTCCACCTGCGGCTGCGGCTCCAGCTTCAACGCCTGAGCGCGCCATCGCCGTCTGTGAGAGACGACAATGGCCCTATGGACCGTCCCCCCGATCTAGGGCATCTGCTGACCGAGCAGGCTAATCCCGCCTCGGAGAACCTGGATGCTCTCTCCACGCTCGAAATGCTGGCCGTCTTCCAGCGCGAAGACCGCCGCGTCCTGGAAGCCGTGGAACAGGCGCTGCCGCGCATCGCCGCGGCTGTGGACGCCATCGCCGCGTGCCTGCGCTCCGGCGGCCGTCTGTTCTATATCGGCGCCGGCACCAGCGGCCGGCTCGGCGTTCTGGACGCCAGCGAATGCCCTCCCACCTTCAACGTTCCGCCTGAGCTCGTCACTGCCGTTGTCGCCGGCGGCGACCGCGCCTTGCGCCACTCGGTCGAGACCGTCGAGGACTCGCCCGCAACCGGCGCCGGCGACCTGCTGGCCCAGGGCTTCGGCGCGCGCGACGCGCTGGTCGGCATCGCCGCCAGCGGGCGCACGCCCTATGTCCTCGGCGCCATCGACCTTGCCACCGCGCTCGGCGCCCTGACCGCCTGCATCGTCTGCTCGCCGGGCTCGCCGCTCGCCGCCCGCGTGCGCCTCCCCATCGAGCTGCTGACCGGCCCCGAGGTCATCGCCGGATCGACGCGCCTGAAGGCCGGCACGGCCACCAAGCTCGTCCTCAACATGCTTTCGAGCGGCGTCATGGTCCGGCTCGGGTACGTCTATTCGAACCTGATGGTGAACGTGCAGCCGCGCAACGCCAAACTCGTGGACCGCGCCCGGCGCATCGTCGCCGCCGTCGCGGGCGTGTCCGGCGACGAAGCCGCGCGCCTGCTCGAGGCCTCCGGCGGAAGCGTGCCCACCGCCATCGTCATGGGCAAGCTCGGCCTCCCGCGGGACCAGGCCGAACGGCGGCTCGCCGGCTGCCAGGGCCGCATCCGGGATGCGATAAAGTAATCGACTGGAGCATACGGCTGGAGGATACGACTGGAGAACAAAAGATGCAGCACTCCCCTGGATTCCTCGCCCTGGTCAACGACGCCAAATCGCGCGTCAAGGAGATCGACCTCGACGGCTATCGCAAAATGCTCGCCGCGGGCGTGCCGCACGTGCTCATCGACACCCGCGAGGAGAGCGAGTGGGCCGCGGGCCACGCCAGCGGCGCCGTCCACCTCAGCAAAGGGATCATCGAGCGCGACATCGAGAACCGGATTCCCGACAAGTCCACGACCCTGGTGCTGTACTGCGGCGGCGGCTTCCGTAGCGCCTTGGCGGCTGACAACCTGAGAAAAATGGGCTACCAGAACCCCATAACGCTCGATGGCGGCTGGCGCGCCTGGTCCAGCGCCGGCCTGCCGGTCGAGCGCGCCATGAAGGCCATGATTGACGAGGCGGTCTGACGGTGCCGGCTCCGGAATCGGCCTAAACGGCGCTCGCCGCGGGCCCTTGCGAACCCTCTGCCTGCCGTCCGATCTGACGGTAGGCCATGTAGAACAGCACCAGGAACACCAGGTCTATGAAGGCCCACGGCTTCCACATGTCCGGAATCCCCGTGCGGCTCCAGTGCCAGAACGCCGCCCCGCAATATGACACCTTCAGCAGCATCCCGTATGGGATCAGGTTTCGGTTGCCCTGCGGATCCCTCGCCACCGCGGCGAACATGAGCCCGAACGTGACCAGCAGTGCGGCCGGAAATTGAATATAGGCCGCATGGTTCGGCGGCGGCACCTTGAACCACTCGAAGAGCTCCTCGTGGGCCACCAGAAACGCCAGCCCCAGGATCCCGTCATACGCCGCGGCGATCGCGAATAGCGCCGTGACCGCCTTTCTGTTCTTCATGTCAGTGGACCTGCCTTTCCGCGCTGAGGCTTCGGAGCCGGCTGACGAAGGCGCTCCTCCGCCGGTTGGTGAACTCCTCGCCATACAGCCTTACAACGAGTTGCCTGAATCCCTCCGCCAGTTCCTCGGGGCTCATCCCCGCCGGCCTGAAGTTCACATCAAACAGCGTGCACTTGTCCCAACGCCCGTCTTCCAGGATACGGCCCTCGCGCTTCAGCCGCGTGTACAAAGGAGTTCCGGGGAAAGCGGTGAGGATCGTGACCTGCACCTCGTACAGCCCGGTCTCCTCCACAAACGAGAACACGCGGTCGAAGATCTCGGTACCGTCGCCATCCAGTCCCAGCACGAAGCAGCCATTCACGGTGATGCCGTGATCCTGAATCGTGCGGATCGCTTCCGCGTAGCTCGGCAGTTGCCTCCGCTTCCAGTCTCCCCGCAACTCGATGCCGCGCAATCGCTCTTCCACCGGGCTCTCGAACCCGATCAGCACCTGCGCGCAGCCGCTCTCGCGCATCAGCTGCAGTAATTCGGCATCCTGGCTGACGGAGACGTCCGTTTCCGTGAACCATCGCACCTTGCGCTCCCGTAGCGCCGCCAGCAGCTTCTTCCAGTACTTCCGGTCGATGAACGTGTTGTCGTCCGCGAACTCCAGGAAAGGGTGCTCCCAGATCGACTGAATCCTGTCGATCTCCGCCAGTACCTTGTCCATCGGTTTCTGCTTGTAGCTCGCGGTCAGCAGCACCGAGCTCGCGCAGAACTCGCATTGATGCGGGCACCCACGGCTGGTTTGCACCGTGATCCGGTTGTACTTCGACGGATCCAGCAGTTCGAATGCGGGCATCGGAGCGTCCGCCAGGTCGAACCGGCTCTCTCGCGATCCGTAGAATTGCCTCAACCGCCCCGCGGAGCAATCCCGCAACGCCTCTTCCCAGCAGGCCTCGCCCTCGCCGATGACCACGGCGGAGCAATGCGCCGCCGCCTCCTCGCTCAGCGCCGTGACGTGCGGCCCGCCGATCACCGTGGGGATGCCGAGTTCCCGGTACCGGTCCGCCAGCGCGTACGCCTCCCCGGCTTGCGCGCTGTAGGTGGAGATCGCCGCCAGGTCGAGATCCTCCGGGATCGTGGTCGATGCCGTGAACTCCGGCATCTCGAAGTAGCGGACTTCGTGCTCGCCCGGCGTCATACCAGCCAGGGTCAGGAGACCCAGACTGGGCAATTGCGCAATCGTTTTGCTGCGCTCGACGAACCCGGGCAGGGTCAGCCCCAGGCGCAGCAACTCCGCGTCGCAGGCGCGGATGCCGCTCATCGCAATCAGCCCGATCTTCATAAGTGGAGGACCCGCCACGCCGCCGCCGCCGCCGCGGCGATCACGCTCAGCGCCGGGATGAAGAACAGGTGCCGGAAGGCGGCGTGAAACGCCGAAAGGTAGCACAGCAGCGGCATCGTGGTGATGCCGACGACGAGCAGCCGCGACGGCCAGGCGATGCCCTCCGTGAGGCCGTAAGCCTTGACCGTGAACGCGAACGCCAGGTTGATCAGTCCCAGGGCCACGAGCGAGATATGGCCCAGCCGCATCATCCGCCTCGCCCACGAGTTGTAGCCGCCCAGCCACTGCTCGCGGTGGAAGAACAACCCTTGGATCGCTCCGGCAACGCAACCCAGGCAGATCCCGATCCACCCCGCGTCAAGAGAAAGCGCCATGTTCGCCCCTCCGCTCTCGGAACTTCGGCCAGGATTGGCGTTGCTGCCTTCCCGCCACCGTCGATTCTACATCCAACCGATTCAGTGCAGTGCTTCGGAAACGGCGAAGCCCTGTGAGTTCCTCAATTCAACGCTGAACAGCAGATTCATCCGGTGGGTACGCTACCGCCGGGCGCCGCGCCGCCTCGGCCAGCGCCGGATCGTCCGCCGCCGGTGTTTTGAAAGCTGTGGCGTCCTCTCCAGTCATGATTTTCGTCCCCACCACTTTGCCACACCCCACCCGGAACTTACGCTGAGATTGATCTTCGTCGGGGTGCGTCACCACGGATCGCGGGGACATCGGAATACGGGGCAACTGTCAACGGACCGCGGACGAGGCGGCGGGACCCTCTTCCTCCAACCCTCATCTCTGTGGCTCTGCGCGAGCGAGCATCAGCACTTTCCTCAGCACCCTTCCCGCTTCGCAGGTCGCGTCGATCCTCCACTGGAATCCGGACCTCGCGCACCAAATTTGGCCCAGCCACCCCTCCGCCGCCACTGTCGTTTTCGCTGCGCTCGAAAGTCCCTTTAGACCGGCAAACCGCTACGAATAGCGGTCTGCTCTTTATAACTATATGAAAAGAAGCAACTTAATAAGGCATGACCGCTACTGCATAGCGGCCTGGACCTGCCGGAGTGGCCATTGCGGGCGGCGCGGGAACTCTCAGACGGCGGCCGCGCCACCCTCTTCCGGCGCTGCTTTGCCGCGCCCCGATTCCCGCGCGATGCCGCGCCGGCTCGCGCGGATGAATTCCACCAGCTGCAGCGTGTTCTCGTCCGGAATCTCGCGCTCGATCCGCTCCAGCGCGTCGGCCAGTTTCAGCCCGGAGCGGTACAGCCACTGGTACGCCTGCTTGAGGACGCGCATCTCGTCCGGGGTGAATCCCGCGCGCCGCAGGCCGACCTTGTTCAGCCCGTCGGGCTGGATATACAATCCGCCGTAGAGGAAGAACGGCGGCGCGTCCAGGTTCACCCGCACGCCGCCGGCGATCATCGCCAGCCGCCCGATCCGGCAGAACTGGTGAATCGCGATCTGGCCGGAGACGAACGCCTGGTCCTCGATCTCGACGTAGCCCGACACCAGCGTGCAACTCGCCAGCACCGTGTTCGACCCGAGGCGGCAGTTGTGCGCGATGTGGCCCGAGGTCATGATGTAGTTGCCGTCGCCCAAAACGGTCTCCGTCTCCGGCGCGGTGCCGCGCGAGATTGTGTAATGCTCGCGGATCCGGTTGCGGTTCCCGATACGCAGGTAGCTGCGCTCGCCGGTGAAGTTCTTGTCGAGCGGATCGGTGCCGAGCACGGTGCCGGCCGAGATTTCGTTGTGCTCGCCCAGCGTCGTCCAGCGCTTCACATAGACGTACGGCTCGAGCACGCAGCCCGTTCCGAGCACGACGTCCTGCTCAATTACGCAGTACTCGCCGATGCGGCATTGGGGTCCGATGCGCGAGTCCGGATGGACGCGCGCCGTGGGGGCGATGTAGGCCGACGCGTCAACTGGCATAAACTTCTATCGTACAAGCCCTATCGTACAAACAACGCCATGAAGGTATCCGAAATCGCACACTGGCTGGGCCTGCCCAGCGAGGGCGACGCCGCCCTTGACATCCTCCAGGCCGCTCCGCTCGACACCGCCGGCCCCGCCGACATTAGCTTCGTCCTGCCGCGCAAAGCCCGCCGCGAGGCCGTCGCCTCGCGCGCGGGCTGCCTGATTGTCCCCGAAGACTTCGACAACGCCCCCGACGTCACTAACGCCCGGACCATTATCCGCGCCCCCGACCCGCGCGCCGCCATCGCCCGGGTGGTCAGCCTGCTCCATCCCCCGGCGCGTCCCGAACCCGGCATCCACCCCACCGCGCTGGTCGCGGCGACGGCCGTGATCGGGCAGGACGTCTCGATCGGGCCCTTCGCCGTTGTGTCGGAAGCGGCCTCGATCGGCGACCGGACGGCCATTGGCGCGCATTGCTCCATCGGAGCCGGCGCGCGCATCGGCGCGGACTCGACGCTGCATGCCCGCGTGACCCTGTATCCAAACACCGTCGTCGGCGCGCGTTGCATCCTGCACTCCGGCATCGTCCTCGGCGCCGACGGTTTCGGCTTCAACCGCACCCCGCGGGGCTATGAGAAATTCCCGCAAATCGGGCGCGTCATCCTGGGCGACGACGTCGAACTCGGCGCCAACTGCACGGTGGATCGCGCCGCGCTCGGCGCCACCGCAATCGGCGACGGCACCAAGTTCGACGACATGGTGCACATCGGCCACAATTGCCGGATCGGCCGCCACGTTCTGATCGTGGCGCAAACCGGCGTGGGCGGCGGCTCGGTGATCGAAGACTGGTGCGTCATCGGCGGCCAAGTCGGCATCGGCGATAACGTGCGCATCAAGAGCGGCGCTATCCTGGGCTCGAAATCGGGCGTGCTGCCCGGCAAGATCCTGCCCGGCGGCGGGCAGACTTATTGGGGCGTGCCGGC
>JBEKHU010000030.1:0-11510 GCA_050012115.1 Bryobacteraceae bacterium
GGATTTTGGCGAGCGTGACAGAGGAGGGCTGCAGCGCGAAGCCGCCCGTATTGCGGACGTGGTGCACAGTCGGGTAGGTACCGGTGAAAATGCAGGCATGCGACGGCGGAGTGAGCGGGACCTGGGCCACTGCGTTTTCAAACAGCGCGCCTTTTGCGGCCAGTCCGTCCAGCGTGGGCGTCTCGATGTGCGCGTTGCCATAACAATGCAGCCGGTCCGCGCGCAACGTATCGATCGTGACGACGACCAGATTCAACGGGCGCAGCCGCGCGCCGGCCTCAGGCGCCTGGGCGCGCTCCGTCACCGAGGACCGGCAGGCAACCAGCGCCACGAATGCGGCGGCGCATACCACTAACGCCAGCCCGCGCGCGGCTCTCCCCTGGCAACTGTGCATCATCTTCTGACCCCTATTGTCTCCCACCGTCGAGTTCAGAATAGCAGGCGAAAACAGACGCCCAACTGCGCCCGGAGTGTGGCCCCATCCGCGCCGGGAGAACGGCGGTTGTATGCTCAGGATGGCCGGGATCCCGGGAAGGGGGACCCGGAGCGCCACGTCCTATGCACAAGCCACTGATCCCGATCGCGGTTTCCGCACTTTTCGTCCTGACGGCCTGCCAATCGCGCGGCCCGCGGAGCTACTACGTCGATAGCTCGAGCGGCGACGACACGCGCAGCGGTCTCTCCGAATCGGCCGCCTGGAAGAGCCTCGACAAGGTGAACAGCACCGTCTTCAAGCCCGGCGAGAAGATTCTGTTCAAGGCCGGCACGGCCTACCAGGGTCAGCTTCACCCGCAGGGATCGGGCGCCGAGCCGGGTCCCATTGTCATCGACATGTACGGCCCGGGAGAGAAGCCGCTCATCGCCGCCGAGGGCAAGTTCCACGAAGCATTGCTGCTCAAGAACCAGGAGTATTGGGAAGTCAACAACCTCCAGCTCACGAACACCGGAGCGACGCCGGAAACAGTGCGCTACGGCGTGCGCGTCATGAGTTGGGATTATGGCACGGTGCACCATATCCACCTCAAGAACCTCGACGTGCGCGACGTCAACGGCTCGAACGTCAAAGCCGACGAAAGCGAGGGCGACGGCGTCCTCTGGCAGAACGGCGGCGACAAGGTGAGGAGCCGCTTCGACGGCCTCCTGATCGAGGGTTGCCATCTCGTGCGCACGGACCGCAATGGCATCTGCGGCTACGTCCCCTACCCGAAAGATCCGGACAAGTGGTTTCCCAGTCTCAATGTCGTGATCCGCGGGAACCTGCTCGAGGACATCGGCGGCGACGCAATCAAGGTCGAGGGCTCGGACCATGCGGTGGTCGAGCACAACATCGTCCGCGGCGCGCGGCGCCGTTGCCGCGACCATGCGGCGGGCATCTGGCCCTGGGCCTCCGATAACACGGTGATCCAATTCAACGAGGTCAGCGGACTGAAGGGAACCAGGGACGGCGAGGCCTTCGATTCCGACGGCTACTGCACCAACACCACGATCCAATACAACTACTCGCACGACAACGACGGCGGGTTCCTGCTGATCTGCTGCACCGACAGCATCAAGACCACCGCGCGCTACAACATCAGCCGCAACGACCACACACGCCTGTTCCACATGGGCGGCCCGATCCGCGACATCGCCATCTATAACAACCTTTTCTACATCGGCAAGGGCATCGACATCGACCTGTTCCTGTGGGAAGGCGGACGTGAGCCCTGGGCCGACAACGCGACGGTCGCGAACAACATCTTCTACGCCGACGGCACGGGCAGAAACAGCGCCGCCATCAGGCGCCAGCGGGTGGACGACGGTACCTTCATCAAGCAGCCCGGCGTGGGCCGCGCCACGCGAATCGTGTTCCAGAACAACCTCTTCTACGGCAACTTCAAGGATGTTCCCGCGGCGTGGATGGCGCTGCGCTTCGACCCGTTATTAAAGCAGCCCGGCAGCGGCGCAGAGGGATTCGACTCGCTGGGCGGCTACCAGTTGCAGGAAGGCTCGAAAGCCTTCGCCGCCGGCGTGCCCATGCCCGGCAACGGTGGGCGCGACTTCTGGGGCAACAAGGTGCCGGAAGGGAAGAACCCGGCCATCGGCGCGTACGAGAAACCGTAAGAATCAGCTTTCGGCCGGAGCAGGATCGGCGTCCCACGGGCGGTTCATTTCCGTCCGGACGTCCTCAAGGGAATCGTGAGCGAACCCAGCGCTCCGGAACCGACATCCCGCACCAGCACGCGCAGCAGCAGCGCCTCCGGCTGCGGGTCGACGTGTTCTGCCAGCACGAGCCCTTTGACCTGCATCACCCGCTCGTACAGGGCCTGTTCCATGCGCAGATTGTTGGTGTGCGCGCTGGTCTTCAGTTGACGCTCCTTGCCGTCCAACTGCACCAGCCACACGTCCAGGCTGCACTCCCAACGGTCTTCCTTGTGTCGGAACGTGATGTCGCCCGCATCCACCTGCAACGCCAGGTCGCGTCCGCCGCCGGCCGTCGGCGTGACCGCGACCGTCAACCGCAGCCCCGTGGCGTCGACCGGATTCCATAACGCGGCGTCGAGCACCTGTTGGCGGTACCATGCCTCCGCCGGTTCGTCCGGCTGCGCAAAATAGCCCCGGCGGTAATGCAGCTCCACGTCGGGGCGCGCCACCTTCACTTCGAGCTTGCGGAACCGGCCCTTCCAGTCCTGGTGCGTGGCGTAGTAGCCCAGGACGTAGGTCACCCGCGTATCCTCCACCGCGCGGCGCAGCGCGGCCGTCAGGTCGTTGTTGTTGAAGAACGCCCGCCCGCCGGTCCGCTCGGCGAGCATCTGCATCGTGGCGAACTCCGACGTGTCCGGGTTGCGCAACTCGGGTTTCATCATCGAGCCCGCGTACTGTTGCCCAACCATCAGGCCCCGCGCGTCCACCGGGTAAATCGCCAGATTCGACCGGTTCAGGGCTCTCGCGGCGCGCTCCACCTCCGGCCAGGCCTCGCGTTTGCCCGGCGCCAACTTCCTCGGCGCGGGCGTCGAATCGCCGCCGATCGAGACCGGAAAGCTGCCCGAGACCCACAGCAGGTTCTTGCGTCCGGGCAGGCGCTCCAGGTGCTCGGCAATCGCGATCAGCGCGCGTACGGTCCGGAACGCGCGGTCCTCGGAGTAGTAGTCGTACAGCCCGAAGCTCAGCTCGCCCAGCCAGGCCTCGAAATGATCGGGGCCGCTCATGGCCGGGTCGTACATCGGCGCGCTCAGCGAAGCCGGCGCCTCGCCCTTGTAGGCCGCCAGGGCGCTGATCAGGGTGGAGGAGTCTTCCGTGAAGTCCTGGAGAACGCGCGGCCCGCGGCCCATGGCGTACAGCGCCACGCGGTCGCCCGTCTTCAACTGCCGCAGAAACGTGAGGATCTGCTGCCGCGCGTAGGCCTGGTCGGTGAGGCGCGTGTTCAGACCGTCGAACAGGATCACCGTCGCGCTGGTCGGTGCGGCCCCGCCGAGATCCAGCCGATTGGTGTACAAGTTCGGCGGCAGCCGCCGCGGTCTTGCGGGTGAAGGTTGCGCGGTCTCGGTTCGGAAGAAGGCGATCTTCTGCGCCTTGCCCTCGTCGAACAGTGTGAAGTCCTCTTGCCTCAGGCCGGTGGCGGGCTCTCCCTGCTTGGTCTGCGCGACGACGCTCACTTCAACCAGATGGGTGGTGGCGCGCAGGGTCTCCGGCGCGGAGGCGTCGCGCGGCGCTTGCGACACGGCTGCTGTCGCCGCGACCAACCCGCCGAGCGCGGCCCACGCCGTGGCCAGGCGGCAGCGCGACAGGCTGACTCGCCCTCCCCTCGTTCTCTGAATACCGTCGCGCATGAATCCCAGCAATTCCACTTTCGTCATTTAAAGCATCTGCAGTGTACCGACGATCCTTCGGCCCGGGCAAGTGCACTCGCCGCCCGGGACCTCAAATCCCAACTGCCCCAAACATTCAAAGGGCCGGACTTGCGCCCGGCCCTGAGTCGATCAGACTGACGCGGGGACAGCCCCGCTTGGACTACGCGGTGCGGTTCGCTTCCGCCGAAACCGAACCCTTCTGGATGGCGGCCTGTGCCGCGGCCAGGCGGGCGATCGGCACACGGTACGGAGAGCAGGAGACGTAGTTCATGCCTACGCTGTAGCAGAACTCCACCGACGATGGATCGCCGCCGTGCTCGCCGCAGATGCCGATTTCGAGTTCGGGATTGGTCTTACGGCCCTCCTCGACGGCATACCTGATCAGCTTGCCGACGCCTTCCCGGTCGATCACGCCGAACGGGTCCTCCTTGAAGATCTTCAGATCCTCGTATTGCTTGGAGAACTTCGTGTAGTCGTCACGCGACAGGCCCATCGTGGTCTGCGTCAGGTCGTTGGTGCCAAAGCTGAAGAACTCGGCTTCCGTGGCCACGCGATCGGCGGTCAGCGCCGCGCGCGGGATCTCGATCATCGTGCCGACCATGTACTTCTGCTTGCCCTTCAGACCGGCCTTGCCGAGAACCTCCTCCGCCACGCGGACGACGATATCCTTCTGGTTCTTCAGCTCCTCGACGCCGCCGATTAGCGGAATCATCACTTCGGGAATCACCTTCTTGCCCTTCTTCGCGACCTGAACGACGGCCTCGAAGATGGCGCGCGCCTGCATCTCGGTGATCTCGGGGTTGGTGATACCCAGGCGGCAGCCGCGCAGGCCCAGCATCGGGTTGAACTCATGCAGTTCCTCGACCCGCGCCAGAAGCTTCGGCAGCACCGTTTTCAGGCTCTTCACGTCGGGAACGAAGTTCCTGTAACGGGCCTGCATCTCTTTCTTGGCCTTGATGTCGGCCGTGGGCAGCTTGGCCAGGTCGACCATCAGCTCTTCGCGCTTCGGCACGAACTCGTGCAGCGGCGGGTCGAGCGTGCGGATCACCACCGGGAATCCGTTCATCGCTTCGAACAGACCGGCGAAGTCGCGGCGCTGCATGGGCAACAGCTTAGCCAGCGCCTTGGTGCGCCCCTTTACGTCGTCCGTCAGGATCATCGTCTGCATGTGCGGCAGACGGTCCTCAGCGAAGAACATGTGCTCGGTGCGGCAAAGTCCGATGCCTTCGGCACCGAAGGCGCGCGCGGCCTTGGCATCGCGCGGGATGTCGGCGTTGGCCCGCACGCCGAAGCTGCCGCGGAACACGTCGGCCATCTTCATGAACTTGGCGAACACGGGCGAGCTCGGGTCGGGATCCTTGGTTTCGGCTTGGCCGAGGTACACCTCGCCCGTTGCGCCGTTCATCGAGACCCAGTCGCCTTGCTTGATCGTGATCGTCTTGTCTCCGGCTTTCACCGTCGCCGACTTGGCGCGCTCGTTGATCGCAATCGCGCCGCAGCCAACCACGCACGGCACGCCCATGCCGCGCGCCACCACGGCCGCGTGCGAGCTCTTGCCGCCCACCGCGGTCACGATGCCCTTGCTGGCATCCATGCCGTGGATGTCGTCCGGCGTCGTCTCTTTGCGGATCAGGATGATCGGCGAGCTCGCCGACATCTCCACCGCGTCCTCGCTGGTGAATGCCAGCCGCCCCACGGCCGCGCCGGGGCTGGCGTCGATGCCCTTCGCGAGCTTGGTCAATTGGCGCAGGCTGACCACGTCGAACACCGGGTGCAGCAACTGGTCGAGCTGGCTCGGCGCGACTCTCATCACCGCCGTCTTCTCGTCGATCAGTCCCTCTTTCACCATGTCCACGGCCACTTTCACCGCCGCCGGACCGGTGCGCTTACCGTTGCGGGTCTGGAGCATGTACAGGACGCCGTCCTGCACCGTGAACTCGAAGTCCTGCATGTCCTTGTAGTGCTTCTCGAGCATCCCCGTGATCTTTCGAAGCTGGTTGTAGACGCCCGCGTTCCAGTCCTTCAGCTCGCGGATCGGCGACGGCGTGCGAATGCCCGAAACCACGTCCTCGCCCTGCGCGTTCACCAGGAACTCGCCGTAGAACACCTTCTCGCCGCTGCCCGGGTCGCGCGTGAAGCCCACGCCCGTGCACGAGCCGTCGCCCGTGTTGCCGAACACCATCGTCTGGATGCTGCAGGCCGTGCCCAGCCGGTCGGAGATCTTTTCCATCTTGCGGTAGTAGCTCGCCTTCGGCGCCCACCACGACATGAAAACCGCGTTGCGCGCCAGGATCAACTGGTCCCGCACGTCCTGCGGAAACTCGCGCTTGGCGTGCTTCTTCACGACCTTCTTGTAGTCCTCGATGATCGCCTTCAGGTCGTCGGCGCTCAGCTCGGTGTCGAGCTTGACCTTCGTCTTCGCCTTGCGCGCGTCGAAAACTTCGTCGAAATGCTCCATCTCGATGCCCAGCGCCACTTCGCCGAACATCTGGATGAAGCGCCGGTAGCAGTCGTAGGCGAAGCGCGGGTTGCCCGTCTTCGCTGCCAGGCCCTCGGTGGTCGCGTCGTTCAGGCCCAGGTTGAGAATCGTGTTCATCATCCCCGGCATCGAGAACTTCGCGCCCGAGCGCACGCTCAGCAGCAGCGGATCGGAGGCGTCGCCGAACTTCTTGCCCACGCGCTCTTCAACCAGCTTCAGCGCCGCCCAGATCTGCGTGTCGACTTCCTTCGGAACCTGCTTATTGTTGTCGAAAAAGACGTTGCAGACGTCGGTGATGATCGTGAATCCCGGCGGCACCGGAACCCCGGCGCGGGACATCTCGGCCAGCCCGGAGCCTTTGCCTCCGAGCAGATCCTTCATGGTGCCGTCGCCGTCGGCTGTGCCGGCGCCGAAGGAGTAAACGTACTTTGACATAATCGAATGCTCTCCTGATGGATGATCAGCTCAAAATCACTATCATTCGGACGAAGACGTGACGATCTCCGAAAAATCGGCGATCGAAGAAACCTCGCGATTCAGCCGGCCCAACAGAGCCAGCCGGTTGGCACGCACCACCGCGTCGGGTGCGTTCACCAGAACTTTGTCGAAAAACGCGTCGACCGCCGGCCGCAGCGTCGCAATTGCCGTCAGCGCGTGGATGTAGTCGTCGCCGCGGCGCAACTCCGCCACGCGCGCCAGGACACGCGACATCGCCTCATGCAGCCCGCGCTCGGGGCCTTCCTCTACCAGCGACTCATCGACCGCGCCGCTCTCCCAATGCGCCTGCCGCAGAATGTTGCGGATGCGCTTGAAACTCGCCGCCAGCGGCTCGAAATTCTCCGTCTGCCGCACCTGCTTCAACGCCTGCAGCCGCGCCTCGACGTCCACCAGTTCGGTGAACTCCGCCGCCAGCACCGCGTTGACCTCGTCGTAGGCGTAGCCGCGCACGTCGCGGAAGTAGGAGCGGATGCGGTCCACGAAGAACTCCCACAACTGCGCCGTGCGGTCGGGGTCGCCCGGCGTGCCCGGGTACAGCACGGCGTTGGCCTGCATGCCCGCCTCCACCGCGGCTTTCAGATTCACCCGCAGCCGGCCCTCCACTAGCGTTTTCACCACGCCCTGCGCCGCGCGCCGCAGCCCCAGCGGATCCTTCGAGCCCGACGGGATCAGCCCGATGCCGAACGAGCCTTCGAGCGTGTCGAGCTTATCGGCGATCGAAAGCGCCTGCCCGTAAACCGTCGCCGGGATCGCGTCCTCCATGCTCTGCGGCAGGTAGTGTTCGTAGATCGCGCGCCATACCGTCTCCGGCTCGCCGTCGGCCCTGGCATACAGCCCGCCCATCACGCCCTGCAGTTCGGTCAGCTCCTTCACCATCTCCGTCGTCAGGTCGGCCTTGCACAGCAGCGCCGCGCGGCCCAGGCTTTCATGATCCAGCTTCAGCCACGACGCCAGCCGCGCCGCGCTGGCGTGGATCCCCTTGGCCTTGTCGGCGTAGGTCGAGTTCAGCTTCACCTGATAGGTGACCTTGGCCAGCTCTGGCGCCCGCGCAGCCAGCGGCCGTTGCCGGTCCACCTGCCAGAAGAATCGCGCGTCGTTGAACCGCGCCTCCAACACCCGCTCGTTGCCCTTCCGGACGTAGCCCTTGCGGTCGGCCTTCATGTTCATCACGGCGATGAACCGCGGCGCCATTTTGCCTTCGCCGTCGGTCAGCGTGAAGTAGCGCTGATGGTGGCGCATCACCGTCGACAGCACTTCCGCCGGCAGTTCGAGGAACTCCTCGCGAAACTCGCCCATCAGCGGTGTCGGGTACTCGGTCAGATACACTAGGTCGTTCAGCAGCGCCTCGTCCACCGCCAGCTTCAGTCCCGTACCCCGCAGCAGCTTCTTGATGCCCTTCTGAATGCGCCCTTTCCGCTTCGCCGCGGAAAGGATGACGCCGTTCTTCTCCAGCCGCTCTTCGTAGTTCGCGTGCTCGAACGCGATCTCGTCCGAGCCCAGACGGCGATGGCCGGCGCTCAGCGCGCGCGACCGCACCCCCGCCACCTCGAATTCGACAATCTGGTCGCCCAGCAGCGCCACAATCCAGCGGATCGGGCGGATGAACGTCAGCCCGCCCTTGCCGGTCCAGTACATCGCTTTGGGCCACGGGATTTTGGCGATTACGCCCGGCAGCGCCCCGGCCAGCAGCTCGCGCGTCTCGGCTCCCGCCACCGTGCGCCGCAGCGCCAGGTACTCGCCCTTGGGCGTCACTTCGGTCCCCAGCTCTTCCACCGCGACATTGTTCTTACGCGCGAATCCTTGCGCCGCGCCCGGCCCGGCCGACTTCGGCGGCCCCATCAACAGCTCTTCGCGGTCCGCCTGCTTCTCCGGCAGTTCGCAGCGCAGCACCAGCCGCCGCGGCGTGGCGTCCAGCCGCAGCGCGCCGCCGTCCAGCCCGTTCTGGCTGGGGAACTCGCGGAACAGCCGCTCCAGCTCGCCCAGCGCCGGCTCGATCATCCAATGCGGAATTTCTTCGACGCCCAGCTCGAACAGGAATGCCAGCTGCATGGCTTCCGTGGCTCCCATGGCTTAGGCCACCCCCTGCGCGACCGCGTTCAGCAGCGCCTGCTGCTCCATCCACGCCGTCGCCACGCCCACTGCCAGCCTGCGCACCCGCCCGATCACGCCCACGCGCTCGGTCACGCTGATCGCGCCCCGCGCGTCCAGCAGGTTGAACGTATGTGAGCAATTCAGCACGTGGTCGTAGGCCGCCAGCAGCGGATACCGTTTCTTTTCGCTTTCCTGATCCTGCGGCAGCGTCTTGAATTCGTCGATCAGCCGCTGCGCCTCGGCCTCGTGCAGTTCGAGCAGCTTCCACAGCATCGCCACGTCGGCTTTCTCGAAGTTGTAGACCGAGAACTGCTGCTCTTCGACCAACCGCACGTCGCCGTAGCTCGTCCCCGCCACCCACTCGATCTCGTAGACGCTCTTGCGGTCCTGCAGAAACGCCACCAGCCGCTCCAGGCCGTAGGTCAGTTCCGCCGGCACCAGGTCCAGGTCCACCCCGCCGCACTGCTGGAAGTAGGTGAACTGCGTCACCTCGATCCCATCCAGCATCACCTGCCAGCCGATGCCCCACGCCCCCAGCGTCGGCGACTCCCAGTTGTCCTCTTCGAACTTCAGGTCGTGCTGGTCGAGGTTGATGCCCACCGCCTCCAGCGACGCCAGGTACAGCTCCATCACGTTCGCCGGAGCCGGCTTCAGGATCACCTGCAACTGCGAATGCTTGTACAGCCGGTTTGGGTTCTCGCCATAGCGCCCGTCTGCCGGACGGCGGCTCGGCTGGACGTACGCCACGTGGTACGGCCGCGGCCCCAGCACGCGCAGAAACGTCTCCGGACACATCGTGCCCGCGCCGACTTCCACGTCGTACGGCTCCTGGATCACGAGAGCCTGCTTGGCCCAGAACTGTTTCAGCTTGAAGATGGTCTGCTGGAAGGTGTCCATTCGGTTTCTCGAAGGAGCGAACTCTCTAGAGGCTCTCCATCAGCGCCAGCGTGGCCAGTTTTCGCTCCAGGTGCATCTCGATCTCGCGGCACAACTGCCGCCGCAGATCCGCGCCCGTCTCCTTGGTCCACTCGATCGCCGTCATCTCTCCCACCGGCGCCGTCGCCATCACCCGCGCCAGGTCGTGCGAGGCCGGGCTGACCTTCAGTTGCGGCAGGAATCCGGACAGCCGGACCGCCCAGAATGTGAAATATGTGACAGCGCGCCACACCCCCGTCACGGGATTGGCCCGCAGGTCGGCCAGAACAGCGGCCAGCAGCCGGTAAAACCTCTCATTGGGCTCGTTCGGCGGCAACAACTGTTCGGACACCTCCGCGATATAGTCGAGCGCCACGCTCGCTTCCCACGAATCCAGCACTCCAAACTGCGTCTGGATCAACTCGCAGTTGTCCAGCCTCACCAACTCCGACGACTCCTTCTGGTAGTAGGAGACGCGAACCTGCGTGAGCCGCTCGAGCGTGCTGCCGAAGACACTCTTCAACCGCCTCGCCCGCTTCGCGACCCCGCGCAGCCTGCCCTGATCGCGCGTGAAGAAGCTGACAATCAGGTCCCCTTCCTGAAAGGGGTAGGTTCGGAGGACGAACGCCTCGCTGACCCGGACCGGCATTGATGGTGCGGAAAAACTAAGTTCCAGCTTATCACACGCAGAGGTCTGAATCCCTGCACGGCGCGGGCTGCTAATCGCATCCCACCGCGCCGGCGCCCGCCAGGCGGCTGGCGCGGTTTCTGACGCGCGTGGTGAACGCCACGCCAATTTGAAAATGCGCCAACGCGGTCCAGCCGCCGTCTCGAATTCGCTTTAAACTGGGATCATGCCGGACGCCGAAAAGATCGACCTATACCAGCTCAACAAAGCCGAATACGTCACGCCCCGCAAACCCGTGCTCCTCGAGATCGCGCCCGCCAAGTACCTCTCCATCGCTGGCACGGGCCGTACCGGCGGCGAGGAATTCCAGGCTAAAATCGGAGCCCTCTACGGCGCCGCCTTCACCATGAAATTCGAATCCAAGTTCGCCGGCCGCGACTACTCCGTCTGCAAACTCGAGGCCGTCTACTGGACCGATCAGGGCGGCTGCGGCTTCGCCACCGTCCCCATCGACGAATGGCATTGGGACCTCATCATCCGCGTCCCCGGCTTCGCCGGCGCCGCCCTGCTCAAATCAGCTCGCGCCAAGCTCACTGCCAAGCAAGTGCCCCACGTCGCCGAGTTGACCTTCAAGACGATCCGCGAGGGCCGCTGCGTCCAGATGCTCCACGTCGGGCCGTATGATCGCGAGCAGGAAACCATCGAAAAGATGCGCGCCTGCGCCCTGAGCGAGGGCTTGGAGTTCGCCGACACCCACCACGAAATCTATCTCTCCGACCCGCGCCGCGTCGCGCCGCAGAAGCTGCGCACGATTTTGCGCATCCCGCTGCGCAAAGCGAAAAAGACCTGATTCGCGCGCCGTTCGAGCCCGCCGCATAGAGTCCCGCGTGGATTCCCTGCGCGGGCCTGTGAAACAATACCTGTGAGCGGAAACCCATGGCGAATCCAAAGTACGCGGCGGCTACCCGCGAGATCCCCCAGGCCGTCGACATCGGCCAGTTGAGCGACGGCACGAAGATCCGCAGGCGCGCTCCGCGCATGCGCGCCTGCAGCCTCAAGGACGCCAAGG
>JBEKHU010000031.1:0-11415 GCA_050012115.1 Bryobacteraceae bacterium
CTGAATCAGCGGGCTGCGGATCTTCCGCGTCGCCAAGGCATAGAACATGTAGGCGTCGTCGGAGTCGGGGCTATGAGCACAAACGACCTCAGTTGGCCCGACAGGAATCATAAGCAATAAGCCTCGCGATCTCGCACCGTTTGGATCAGCCTGCCGGGGCAGCGCCCTTCAGGACTCCACGCCTGCCATCCTGGCCAATTCCGGGTGAATGCGGCGCATGGTCGCTTCCAGCACCTGAAAGTTAACGCCGGTCACTGACAAATCCCCCTGGCGGGCCGGTTGCTCGACAGCGTAAGCGGCCTGGCGGGCCGCTTCGGCGCCGAATTGGGCCAGTAAGCCCTTCAACTGATGTGCCGCGCTGCTCGCGGAGGCAGCGTCCTGCCGGTCCAGGCCCTCCCGGATTTGCGACAGAAGCTTCGGGTATTCCTCCAGGAACATGCCGACCAATTCCCTGAGCAGGTCGGCGTCTCCACCGACCCGGGCCAGCGCTGCGCTGTAGTCAATCTCGCCCATCCACTTTCTCCTTCCAGTGTCGCTCACTTGAGGTTCTTCTGCATCCTGCTCGAATGCGGACGTCCGGTTACTGGCGAAATGCTCCACGGCGCGTAGAAGGTCGCCAATCCGGACCGGTTTGCTGAGGTAGCCATCCATCCCCGCCCGCAGGCAGCGTTCGCGATCGCCGGGCATGGCGTGGGCCGTCATGGCAAGGATTGGGACGTGCCGGGAGTCCTGACGTTCCCACTCGCGAAGCGCGAGCGTGGCTTCGAGACCATCCATTTCCGGCATCTGGATGTCCATCAGAATCACGTCGAAGTTCTTCGCCTTGGCCAGTGCGAGCGCATCTCTCCCGTTGGAGGAGATCTCTACTTCGTGGCCCCCGATCTCAAGCATTTTGAGAACCATTTTCTGGTTCACGAGGTTATCCTCGGCGACGAGGCAGTGGTAGCTCCGCGAGGGCCGCGGCAAGGCCTCGAGCCTAGTCTGTTCGGCCGACAACTCTTCCTCCGATATGTTCACCTCGGGTCCGTGTTCGACTTCGGCGCAGAAAGCGAACGTACTGCCCTCCCCCGGCAGGCTGGAGAAGTACAGCCGCCCGCCCATCAATTCCGCCAATTTCTCGGAGATGGAGACCCCCAGGCCCGTGCCGCCGCGCCGGCGTTTTGAGCTCGCGTCGAGTTGCTTGAACGGCTCGAAGACTTCGGGCCAGCGGGCCGGATCCATGCCGACGCCGGTGTCGGAGACCACGAACAGCAGGCGCAGCCGCCCAGCGCGCTCGCCGCGCAGCGAGACGCGCAGGTCGACCGATCCGGCGTCGGTGAACTTCACCGCGTTGCCCACCAGGTTGATCAGGATTTGCCGAAGCCGTCCGGCGTCACCTAGCAGCGAGTCCGGCACGTCACCGTCCACCTCCCACTCGAGGCGGACCTGCTTTTCTAGAGCGCGGTGCTTTAAGGGCCGCAGGAGTTTGTCGAGATGTTTCCGCAAGCGGAATAGCGCAGGGCGAAGTTCCATGCGGTCGGCCTCGGCTTTGGCGAAATCCAGAATGTCGTTGAGCAGACTGAGCAGCGATTCGGCCGAGCTGCGGATGGTCTGAAGGTACTCGCGCTGGTCGTCCGTGAGGTCGGTCATCAGCGCTAGATCCGTCATCCCGAGGATGCCGTTCATGGGAGTCCGGATCTCATGGCTGACACTGGCCAGGAACTGGCTCTTGGCGGCACTGGCAATCTCGGCGCTGGCGGCCAGTTCCTTCGCCCACTGCGTCGCGTTGGAGAGAAACTCGTTCGCCGCCCGGAGCTCGCGCTCCACCTGAATCCGCGTGGTGAAGTTTCGGGCCACGACGAGGACTAGAGGGGGCCCCAGCGGATCGTCGATGAAACCCCAACCCAGCTCGATCCACTGCGGCGAACCTGCGATCTCGATTTCAACAAGCGTCTGCTGTTCGAATCGCCCCTGCTGGTATTGTTCGCGAAAGCGCGCCAGGTCCACCGCTGCCGGGCCTTCCTCCCGCCGCAGGACGGAGAACAACGAGCGGCCCAGAACCTCCTCCTCGGATTGTTGGAACAGAGTCTGGAACGCAACGTTG
Source organism: Bryobacteraceae bacterium (assembly GCA_050012115.1). GTDB lineage: Bacteria > Acidobacteriota > Terriglobia > Bryobacterales > Bryobacteraceae > CAIVVT01. The sequence goes on from JBEKHU010000031.1 coordinate 2,084, forward strand.
ATGTTGACGATGCGGCCCTCGGCGTCGAGCAACGCAAACGCGGCCGGGGCGGCCTGCCACACCGCCGATAGGGTCCGTTGAAGGTTTGCAGTGTCGAGCTCCGTTCGAAAGCACATTGTTTCGTCGCATCCCGCCAGCAGATACTGACCGGATTCACCCGCGTCCTCCAGGCGTGCCGGTGGAGCCACAGCAGGCAGCGCCCTGGGACGAACCCGGTCCCAACTCCGGCTGTTCCCATCCAGGCGCCTGGATGGCGGAGCCCGACCATCACTCTGGTTCCCAAGGCAGGCTTCCGCGGATACCGGATCCCGCTTGTCCTAGTCTGCATGGTACAACTCCCCGTATGGAGGATGGCGTGCTGCCCGCATCGGTGGGAGCGCGTCGGCCCATCCGGTTCCTGTACGACCTGGCGCACCAGCGCGAGTCCGCGCGGTTGATCGCCGCACGGAGGAGTGGCATGCTCGGGAATGTGCCGTACGATCTTGGTCCTGTCGAGCACCGAGTCCTGGGCGCCTTGATCGAGAAGGATCTCGCGACGCCCGAATACTATCCGCTGTCGCTGAACGCGCTGACCAATGCCTGCAATCAGAAGACGAACCGCGATCCGGTGATGGCCTGTGACGAGGCCAGCGTGCGCTCGGCGTTGGAATCGTTGCGCGAAGGCGGGTTGGCCGTCTTCGTTTCCGAGGCGGGCAGCCGTGTGCTGAAGTTCCGGCACCGCCTCTCGGACGCGCTCAACCTTTCCAGCGGAGAACTGGCTGCGATCGCGGTGCTGCTGCTGCGCGGGCCACAGACCACGGGTGAGCTGCGTGGGCGCACGTCCAACCTGCACAGCTTCGCCGACATCGAGGCCGTGCAGCACGTGCTCAACAAACTCGCCTCGCGTGAACCGGAGCCGCTGGCTGCGCAGATGAGCCGCTTGCCAGGAACGAAGGAACCGCGCTGGTGCCACCTCTTCGCGCCAGTGCCTGAAACGCAGGGAGCAGTTCCCGTTTCAATTGCAGCGGCCGCCGGACCCGGCCTGCGAGATCGCGTCGAGCAATTGGAGAGCGAAGCGAAAGCGCTGCGCGAGCAACTGGAAACAATGCGCAAGGATCTGGACGAACTGCGTTCTGCATTGCTGTAGCCGGCGCGCCCCGCCGCTGCGATCGCGCGGCTGAGCCCTCAGTTGTTCTCAAGTCCGGCTTCCAGCTCCGACCAGCGGGCGTACAGCGCGTTCACTTCCTGTTGCGCGGCGTTCAACGCGGAATAAACCTCGGCGATCTTCTGTGGATCGCTGATCACGTCGGGCGCTTGCAGACGGCGCTGCGCCGCTGCCAGGCGCTCGTCGGCCTCGAGTATCTTCCCCTCGATAGCGTCGTATTCCCGCTGCTCGATGTAGGAGAGCTTCTTCTTCACAGCTGGGGCGGAGTTCCGCGCCTGCGGCCTGCTTTCCCGGGCCGGTTCCGCCGAGCGGCGCTTCAGGTCGAGGTCGGTCTCCCACTGCGCCAGGTCCGCGTAGATCGCCGCGCAGCCGTCACCGTCCAGCCCGAGCACGGCATTGGAGACGCGGTCCATCAAGGCACGGTCGTGCGTGACCAGAACCAGCGCGCCGGGAAACTCGAGCAGTGTCTCCTCGAGCACTTCGAGGGTCGGGATATCGAGGTCGTTGGTCGGCTCGTCGAGCAATAACAAGTCGGCCTCCTGGAGCATCAGCCTTGCGATGTGCACCCGGGCGCGTTCACCGCCGGAGAGGCTGCCCACCGGTTGCACCAGTTGCTCCTCTCGGAACAGAAAACGCCGGGCCCAGCCGTTGACGTGCATGGGGCGGCCGCGGTAGACGACGGAATCGCCCTCGGGCGCGAGCGCGCGCTTCAGCGGCAGCTCCGGGTCGATCTGCTGCCGGGCCTGCTCGAAATACAGTGCCTTCAACGCTGGCGCGCGCCGGATCTCGCCCGAGCGCGGAGCGAGTTCGCCCTTCAGCAGCTTCAGCAGCGTCGTCTTGCCACTGCCGTTCGGCCCGGCCAGTCCGAGCCTCTGCCCTGGGCCGAGGACGAATCCAAGATCGCGGATCAGGAGCCGGTCGTCATATCCAAAACAGGCCCGTTCCAATTCGATCAGCTTCTTCGTGCGGCGGTCGCTGGAAGTGAATTCGATGAGCGCCGTCGAGCTTCTGCGGCGCTCGTCGAGATCGGCCAGATTGCCGATCAGCCGCAGCGCTTCACCAACCCGGGCCTTCGATTTACGCGTGCGCGCCTTGGCGCCGCGCCGTAGCCATTCCACCTCGCGGCGCACGAGAGTAGCCAGCGCCTCGCGCTCCTTGGCCTGGGCCAGGAGGAACTCGCCGCGCTTCTCCACAAATGTGCTGTAACTGCCTGCGACACGCAGCAGGCCGCCGGGATACTGCCGGTTCAGTTCCATCATGTGCGTCGTGGTGTTCTCGAGGAAATAGCGGTCGTGGCTGACGACGACCGAGGCAAACGGCGCGCCGGTGAGCAGGTCTTCCAGCCATTCGATGCCCTCGAGGTCGAGATGGTTGGTCGGCTCATCCAGCAGCAGCAGGTCGGGCTGTCGCACCAGCGCCTCGGCGATGGCCAGGCGCTTGCGCCATCCGCCCGAAAGGCTGGCCTCGGGCTGGGACGGGTCGGTGAATCCCGCCTGCCCTAGCACCACCGGCGCCTGCGTCGGCTCGCGCGCTGCGTCCTGCACCACGCTGCCAACGCTGGAGCCCGGCGGGAAGGTGGGCTCCTGCGGCACATACACCAAGCGGACGCCCTTGCGGAGAGCCACGTCGCCCGCGTCCGCCGATTCCAGCCCGGCCATGATCCGCATCAGCGTGGACTTGCCGGCGCCGTTCGGTCCGATCAGGCCGTGCACTTCGCCATCGTTGATGGCCAGCAAAACGCCTTCAAACAAAATCCTGGATCCGTGTACCTTGGCGATTTCGCGGCAGGTGAGCAGTACGGCCATTCTCAATTCTCAGTGAAACACAAGCATGGCAGGATTCCGCGAGCTAGGCTGTGGGGTACAATCTAGGGAAGGGAGGTGCGCTTTCTCGAGTTTTCGCCCTGCGAAAACCGTCGTTCCGCTTTCCTGGCCCAAAGACGCCGGGTCACGCCTTCTTGCGCTGCTGTTCCCCGCCGATTGCGCCGTGTGCGGCGCCGAGCTCCACACAGCAGGATTTATCCCGGTCTGCGACGCGTGTCTCGAGCCTCCCGAACCGTTTTCGCCCGAGTATTGCTGCGCGCGCTGCTGCGCCCCCTTCTTGAACGCCATGCCGCTCGACGAGCACGGCCTGTGCGCCTTGTGCCGCCTGGGCGCGACCGGGTATGACCAGTGCTGGAGCTACGGCCTGCACGACGGCCGGATGCGCGAGCTCATCCATCTGTTCAAGTATTCGCGTATGCGTCCCCTGGCCGCGGTGCTCGGCCGGTGGCTGGCTGTGGCGTATCCCCGCCTGGAACGCTTCGACGCGCTGGTGCCGATGCCTCTCCACTGGTGGAAACGCCTGCAACGCGGCTTCAACCAGAGCGAGTTGCTGACCCGCGAGCTGTCGCGGAGGGTCGGCGTACCGGTGCTGCGGGTGGCGCGCCGCCGCCGTGCCACGGCCGCCCAGGCGGGCCTCACCCACGCTCAGCGGCGCGTCAACGTGCGCGGCGCTTTCGACGTTCCGCGCCCGGCCTCCGTCCGCGGGCTTTCGTTGCTGCTGATCGACGATGTGCTGACCACGGGCTCCACGGTGAATGCCTGCGCCGGCGCGCTCAAGCGGGCCGGCGCCGCGCGTGTCTCGGTGCTCACGGTTTCGCGGGCCGGCCGGCAGTCGGATGCCCGATTCTTATCCGCCCCCGCCCACGGTTTGGCCAGAGGAGTGACCGCATGAACTTGACGCCAGAGAGGTTGCACAGACCCGTGCTCGTGCTGAACGCGAGCTACGAGCCGATCAATATCTGTGCCGCCCGCCGCGCGCTCGTGCTTGTCCTGAAAGGGGTCGCCTCTGCCGAGGCTCACGCGCCCGGCCAGTTCCGTTCCCAGCGCCAGACCATCCCCTTGCCCAGTGTCATCCGACTGCTGGAATACAGGCGCATCCCGCACCAGACGCGGGCCCTGTCGCGCAAGAACATCCTCATGCGCGACCGCTACACCTGCCAGTATTGCCAGAACGTGCTGAATTCGGGGGAGCTGACCCTGGACCACGTGATTCCGCGCTCCAGGGGCGGTGAGACCGCCTGGGAGAACCTGGTCGCCTGCTGCAATCCGTGCAACAACAGGAAGGGCAACCGCACGCCGGATGAGGCGGGCATGAAGCTGCAACGCCCCCCGCGTCCGTTCAGTGTCCACACCAGCAGACACCTGATGCGCCTGCTCGCGCGCAGCGACGAACAGTGGAAGAAATACCTTTGGTATTGAGGGGCAGTCCAGCCGCCGCGATCCTTAAACCTGGCCGGACTTTTCCGCCGGTATCACCGGGTTCGCTGGTTTCGGCTGGGGCTGGCCGCTGGGGGCCGGCTTTTTCTTGTCCTTGACAGCGTCTTTCTTCACGGGGCTGAGCAGAACGTGAGCGTTTCGTCCCTCCAACTTCGGCAGGCCTTCCATGGCCCCGTGCTCCGCCAGGTCGTTGGCAAAGCGCAGCAGCAGCTTGCGCCCCAGCTCCGTGTGCGCAATCTCGCGCCCGCGGAACTGCACCACCGCCTTGACGCGGTTGCCCTCGCCCAGAAAGCGTATGGCATGGTTGAGCTTGAAGTCGTAGTCGTGATCGTCGGTGTTGGGGCGGAACTTCAGCTCCTTCACCTGGATGATGTGCTGCTTCTTCTTGGCCTCTTGCTGCTTCTTCTTCACCTCGTATTGCCATTGGCCGTAATCCATGGCCTTGGCAACGGGCGGCTCGGCTGTCGGCGAGACGACGATCAGGTCGAGGCCCAGTTCCTGGGCCCGGCGGATCGCATCGTACGTCGGCATGATTTGAACGGTTCCGTCGGGGAAGACCGCCCGGACCTCGCGGGCCCGGATGCCTTCGTTGACGTTATCTCTGACTTTGACGCGCGGTCGGGAAAACCTGGAAGGAAACATGCGGTGGGTCGTGGCTTAGCTGCGGTAGATAGCCTAACGGATCTCCTTAGTAAATCGGACAGGCAGGCACACTCCCAGATTTTCGCCGGAAGCGGTTTCCCGCCTGAGCAAGTGGATACGATCTTGAGGACTCAGTCGATAGCCCCCTGCGCATCAGCATACACCGGAAAGTCAATCAAATGGAAGCACTTTCCGGTGGGAATTGGCGCCGGTGGCCGTGCCGCCCGTGCTCGCGCCGCCCGGCCGGGGGCCTTTGTGCTACGGTTTGTCGCGTGAGGGCTTGCATGCGAATCTCCATCCACAGGATCGGCCGGGTGCTCTCACTTTCCGTCTTGTTGGCGCTCGTGCCTGCGAGCGCCTGGGCGGAAATCCGCGGCGCGGCGCTCATGCGCCATCCTCGCGAAGCGATCGTGACCTGGGGCACGGAGTTGAAACTCTGGCCCCTCCGTGGCGGCCCGCCGGCCACGCTGCTCAAGGGCCTGAACTTCGGCCCCGGCGGGTGCGTGGCCGACGTCGATGGCGACGGCCGCGACGATCTCCTGGTCCAGGAGACGCCCCAGGCCGGGCGCTTCCTCTGGCTGCGTGCGCCGCGCTGGGAGTCGCGGGTCATCGAGCGCCAAACGGAGTTCCGCGACTGTCTGCCCTTCGAATTCGACGGCCACCGCGGAGTGGTACTGGCCCACTTCGACGCGCAAGTCCGCTTCTACGAGTTCCCCAAGCGGATCGACGACTCGTGGGAGTACAACGAACTCTACTCTATCTACACCGCGTCCAGGCAGGGCGGCCTGCTGGCCTGCGACGTGGACGGAGACGGCCTGACCGACCTCTTCATCGGCAACTATTGGATGCGTAATCCGGGCCGCTGGGATCTGCCGTGGCGGCTCTTCAACATGAACACGTTCTTCGATAAGCCGGACTCGGCTCTGGCACGGCAGGCCCTGTTCCTGCGGCCCGGACGCATGCATCCCGATCTCATTTGGGCCGAGAGCGAGGGCGCTCCGGCGCGGCTGGCCTGGCTCGAACGGCCCGCGGATGAGAAGCAGCAGTGGCCGGCGCACCTGATCGAACCGGCCCCGGACCACCCGCGCGCGCTGCTGGTGACGGAACCCCTTGGCGGCGGCTGGCCCGAACTCCTGGTGGGCGCGGACGATGGAGTGCGGGTGTACCGCTACGATCGCGGCGCCTGGACCATGTCCCGGCTGTGGAACGGCGCGCCCGTGCTGGCGCTGTTTCGCGCCGGCCCGCATACTCTTCTCGCCGTGACGCCTTCTGGAATCAGACGGATTCGGCTGGCTTCCTAACGGCCTGTGGTAGAAATCCCGCGCGCCGCGTTGTGAGCGCCGCCGTTGGCCGATGCGCGCCAAAGCGACGAAGCCGATGCCGATCCATCGGTGAGGAGCTTTGTGCGCATTGGACCCGGCGCCGCCACAACCCGAAGGGCAGCCAGAATTTGCGCCAGTTGCTTTGTCTCTCCTCGTCGCCGGTGATGAGCATCGCTTCCCTTGTCGCTGCTCTCTTGGCGACAATCCTCATGCTGCGCGGCCGCCGCGATTTCCACCACAGGCTGTTAACGTCGCAGGTACGCGTCGTCGCCCCGGATCCAGTCCTCGCGGGCCGGAGTGAAAATATCCAGGGCGACCGTGTCCTCGAGCACTTCCACCTGGTGGGCGGCATTCGGAGGAATTGCCAGCGACTCGTCTGCGCCGACGTCGATCACGGCGCCGTCGAGGAAGAATCTCAGCTTCCCGCTCTCGACCGTGGACACCTGTTCGTTCTCATGCGCATGCCGGGGCACGATGCAGCCTTTCTTCAGTCGCAGCCGCGCGATGGTCAGGCATCCGGTATGCACAACGCGACGCGAAAACAGAGGGTTCAGGGCCTCTTCGGGAACGTCCCGCCAGCGGTGGAGTTTCACGCCGGCAGTGTATCATAAAGGGTTCTAAGGGAGAAACGAGGAACCATGAAAGGCGTTGTCCTCGCTGGCGGAAAGGGGTCGCGTCTCTATCCGCTGACCAAGATCACCAACAAACACCTGTTGCCCGTCTATGACCGGCCCATGATCTACTATCCGGTCCAGACTCTCGTCGATGCGGGCATTCGCGACATCCTGGTCGTGACCGGGGGCAATCACGCGGGCGATTTTCTGCAACTGCTCGGCAACGGGCGCGAGTTCGGACTTTCCATCGTCGGCTACAGCTATCAGGAGGGGGAGGGCGGCATCGCCGACGCATTGAAGCTGGCCGAGGATTTCGCGGAAGGCCAGAAGATCTGCGTCATCCTCGGCGACAACATCATGCAGAATGGCATCGGCCCGGCCGTGGAGGACTTCCGCGGGCAGGAGCGCGGCGCCAAGATCCTGCTCAAGGAAGTCCCCGACCCCGAACGCTTCGGCGTGGCCGAGATCGCCGACGGCAAGATCGTCCATATTGAGGAAAAACCGAAGCAGCCGAAGTCACACTACGCCGTCACCGGCATCTACATGTTCGACCAGACGGTCTTCGAAAAGGCGCGGGACTTGAAGCCCTCCGAGCGCGGTGAGTTGGAGATCACCGACGTCAACAACGCCTACATTCGGGAAGGCACGATGACCTACGCTTTCCTGGATGGCTGGTGGACCGACGCCGGGACGTTCGACTCGCTCCTGCGCGCCAGCATCCTGGTGGCGCGAGACGGCAAGGCTCACCCTGATGCCTGAATCCTCGTTTGCCGCGCGCCTCCTCGGCAGCTGCTCCGTCCGGCCGGCGCTTGAATCTGGAACGCCGGCCCGCGGTGGCCCTCTCGCGCGCCACGGTTCGCCGGCGCTTCACGCTCGGGAGTCGCAACACGGATGAAACTGCTCGTCACGGGCGGAGCCGGGTTCATCGGAAGCGCGTTCATCCGCCTCGCGCTCACTGAGAATTGGGCCGCGCGCCTCATCAACCTGGACAAGCTCACCTACGCCGGTAACCTCGAGAATCTCTCAACGGTCGAAAACGATCCGCGCTACCGCTTCGTGCAGGGCGATATCTGCGACGCCGCCCTGGTGCGGCTGTTGCTGGACGAAGAGCGGCCGGATGCGATCGTGCATTTCGCCGCCGAGTCGCACGTGGACCGCTCGATCCTCGGCCCCGGCGCTTTCGTCGAAACCAACGTGCGCGGCACGTTCACCATGCTAGAAGCCGCCCGGGCCGCCCAAACACCCCGTTTCCTGCACGTCTCCACCGATGAGGTTTACGGCTCCATCGATGAGCCCTGCGACGCCGATGAGGATTACCTGTTGAAGCCCTCCAGCCCTTATTCGGCCTCCAAGGCGGGTTCGGACCTGCTCGCGTTTTCTTACTTCACGACCTTCAAAACGCCGGTCGTCATCACCCGCGCCTCCAACAACTATGGCCCGTTCCAGTTCCCCGAGAAGCTGATTCCACTGATGATCTCCAACGCCCTGGAAGATCGGCCCCTGCCAATCTACGGCGACGGCCTGCAGGTGCGCGACTGGCTCTTCGTCGAGGATCATTGCCGCGCCATCTGGGCCGCGTTGAACATGGGCCGCGAAGGAGAAATCTACAACATCGGCGGATCGCGGGCCCTACCCAACCGCGAGGTCGTGCGGCTGATCCTCGCCCAACTCGGCAAGCCCGAGAGCCTGATGCAGCCGGTGGCCGACCGGCCGGGTCATGATCGCCGCTACGCGATTACTACCGTTAAGCTCGAGCAGGCCACCGGCTGGCGCGCCGCGGTTCCGTTCGAGGATGGCATCGCGCGAACCATTCAGTGGTATCGCGAGAATCGCGGCTGGATTGACCGCGTGAAATCGGGCGCCTACCTTAGCTACTATGAGCAGAACTACGGCCAACGCTAGCAGCCGGCTGTTATTGACGCGCCACCTGGTGCTGCCGGCAATACCGGCTGCCCGCTACGGCGGGCCGCGTGCACCGCTCTCCCTTGGCCGTCATCGCCGCGCAACGCGCGGCCTTTGGCTTGGCGGGATCCGCCGGCCCCGAGTCGGCGATGCCGCCGAACGGCGCCGGTTTCTTGTTCTGCAGCGCGCCCTTCTGCTCGCTCAGTTCGGCGATGAATTGATCGAGCTGCGCTGACATCGCCGCCAGCTTCGCCTTCAGGTCCGTCGCGTACTGTAGCGTCTTTTCGACGCGCTCCAGCTCCCCCGGAGGCGCCTGCGCCTGCTGGCTTGAAGCCGGGTGGACGAGCGTCAGAAGGAGAACGATGGCCAAAGCGCGCATGACTGGTGATCCAAGAGTCAGTCGCGCCGGCGGCACCTTTTTCTCAATCCAAAAGCGCGTTGTACCTTA
>JBEKHU010000032.1:0-11359 GCA_050012115.1 Bryobacteraceae bacterium
ATGTCCACGTCCGGCTCTTGAAAACAATCGAAAGGCCGACGTGGCCGTCGGCCGCAGACCTGGCGGTCTGCCCCACCAGTGCGCCTTTCTCTGGCGAATTAATGACTCGGGACACTAGAGCTGTTTCAGGATAAGCGTAGACCACATCCTCGGGCGGCTCGAGCTTGGAGTACGGCTGGGAGGGTGCACCTGGCTACGGGCGAAACGGCTACGGTTCACAGAAGATGTGAATCTGCCCTAGCCGAAACTCAGTGAACCAAGGCTGGTGACGGCGTGTTCGAACTGGTCGAGGGCGCCGGCGAAGAAGTGGTCCTGGGCGTCGATCCAGATGAGTTGCTTTGGGCCCCAGAGGCGGTCGTAGAAGGCCTGCAACTGGGGGCGGGAGTCGTACTGGTCGTGGGTGCTGTGGATGAAGACGCGCGGACGGCGGCAGCGCACGGCGTCGGCGAACTGGGCGTCGTCGAGGGTCGGGAAGCCGGCGGCGATGACGCGTCCGGGACCGTCATCGGCGAGGGCGGCGGCGAGGGAGATGGCGACACGGGCGCCGAAGCTGAAGCCGGCCAGGGTGAAAGGCAGGGTGGGGTAACGGCGGCGGAGTTCGGCGAGGCAGGCGCGGGCGTCCTCAACCTCGCCGGGCCCGCCGTCGTGGCGGCCGTGGCTCAGGTTGACACCGCGGAAGTTGAAGCGCAGGACGACGCAACCGGAGCGGCACAGGCCGCGCGCGAGGCGGTGGACGACCTTGTTGTGAAGCGTGCCGCCATAGACGGGGTGGGGATGGCAGACGAGCGCGGCCTCGATGGGCGGGCCGGGGTCGGGCTCTTCGAGCAAGGCCTCAAGGCGACCGGCGGGACCGGCGACGAAGAACGATTCGATGCGGCGGGGCAAGAGGGCCTCGGCGGGGGTCAGTTGGTGCGGTAGTTGGTGAACTGCATGTCGATGCCGAAGTCGTGGGCGCGGAGGAGGGCGATGACCTCCTGAAGGGAGTCGCGGTCGCGGCCGCTGACGCGCACGAAGTCGCCCTGGATGGAGGACTGGACCTTCTTCAACTTCGCATCCTTGATGAACTTGACGATCTCGCGGGCCTTTTCGGTGGGGATGCCGATTTGGAGGGCGATCTCCTGGCGCACGGTGTTGCTAGCCGCGGGCTCGATGGGGCCGGGGTTGAGGGCCTTCAAGGGGACCTTGCGCTTGACCAGCTTGGACTCGAGGACAGCGTAGACGGCCTTGACCTTGAAGTCGTTCTGGGAACGCAGGGTGAGCTTCTTCTCCTTCTCGTTGAACTCGATGGAGCTATGGGAGTCCTTGAGGTCGAAGCGCTGAGCGATCTCCTTGGAGGCCTGCTGGATGGCGTTGGCGACTTCGGGCATCTCGACTTCGGAAACGACGTCAAAAGTGTTTTCGGGCATGGCTCAAAGAGAAAACAGGCCGCTCAGAAGCCGAGGGCCATCATCACCTTTTCGGTAATCTCCTCGACCAGGGCCGGCAGGCTGCGGTCGAGGGCGAGAGTGACGGCCGCGCGGACGGCCTCGGGGTCGGGTGGCGGATGGGTGGGAGCCCAGAGCGTTTTGCCGGTGGGCTCGGCGGTTTTGGGCTCGGGGAGCGAGTCGACGAAGAGGCCGCGGGCGAAGTGCGCCTTATCGACCAGCGGGCGGATGGCCTCGAGCATGGCCGAGGCCTCGAAAGGTTTCTTGAGGACGGCGTCGCAGCCGGCGCGGCGGGCCTCCTCCTCATCCACCGGTTCGAGCAGGCCGGCGATCAGGATGACCCCGGCGTGCTTATGCCGGTCGCTGGTTTTGACGCGGCGGCACAATTCGTAGCCCGAGATGGCGGGCAGGAAGACGTCGGCGAGGATGACGTCGGGGTCCTGCTGGTCGATGCAGGCGAGGGCGGCCTCGCCGGCAGTGGCCGTGATAACGTCGAAGCCCTCTTCGCGCAGGATGCGCTCTCCCATCCGTTGAGCGTGCGGGCTGTCGTCGGCGAGGAGAATGAGGCTGTTCATCCGGAAATCCCTGTTACTGTTTGGGCGGAGCTTCCTTGGAAGAATCCGGCGCAGCCGGATCCTGTTTCGGCTGGTCCGACGGTTTGGCCTGGCCCGGTTGGGCCGAGTCAGCGGGAAGGACCGGCTTCTGCTTTTTCGGCTTGGACGGTTTCTGGACCTTCGGCCGCACGGGCGGCTTGGGCTTAGCGGCCTTCTTGGGGGATTTGGCGTTCTTGGCGGCAGCGGCGTCGGCGGCGGCCTTGGCCTGGGCCTCCGCGCGGGCCTTATCGCCGGCGGCTTGGGCGTCAGCAGCGGACATCTGCTGGGGGCGGACGTTGGTATCAAGCTCTTTCGACGGCGGGTTCTTGCTCTGCCGGGCGTCGGGCCTGGTCTCGAGGGCGCTGGAAGAGCCGACATCGGTAGTGGCCTGGACATCGGTCACGCCGCCGGAGGAGGTTGCCTGCACGCCCGGAATGGGGACCAGAGGGGGGATGGTCGGGCGGAAGGCGACCATGGAGGGCTCACCGGACTTGGCGGTCCTGCTGACGTCGGGACGGGAGCTGATCTGGCCCCAGTAGCGGTTGAAGAGACTGCGGCGGGTGACGTTCTCCTGCTCGTACCTCATGTGCGCGAGGGCCACGGGGTCGGGGTCGGGGATTTCGGCCTCCATGGCCTTCAAGTGTTTCTTGGCATCCTCGGCGTAGAGGCTGAGGGGGTATTGGCGGACGAGCTTCTGATAAGCCTCGATGGACTTCTGACGGAAGCGGGGGCCGAGCTTGGCGTAGTCGTCGCCGAGGGCCCAGAGAGCGAGATCGGAGCCGGAGTAGAGGGGGTATTGGTCCGTGATGGCCTGCAGACGGTTGGCGGAGGCGGAGTAGTTGGTCTTAGTGCGGTAGAAAGCACCGACGCGGTATTCGCCCTCCCCGATGACCTCCTGGACCTGGCGGACGCGGTTGGCGGCCTGCGGGGCGAAGCGGCTATTGGGGAATTTCGAGAGGACGTTCTTGCACTCTTCGTCGGCCTTGATCAGGTGGGTGTTGTCGCGGTCGGGCTTGTCCAACTGCTTGAAGTGGATGTCGCAGATCTTCATCTGCGCCTCGGCCGATTCCTCCATCTGCGGGTAGAACAATATGAAGTCGTGGTATTCGGCCTCGGCCTGAGCCCAGGCGTGAGTACCGGCCTCGCGCATCCAGCTATCGGCGATGGCGAGCTTGGCCTTGGCCAGGTACTCGCTGGTGTCGTAAGTGTTCATCAGGGTATTGAGGGTGAGACGCGCGATCTCATAGCGCCCGTGCTCAATGTCCTTGATGGCCTTGTCGAAGAGCACTTTGTCGGGCTGTTGGGTGTCCTTGGTGATCGGGTTCTCGTACTTCTTATGACGGCAGCCGCCGCTCAGCACCAAGACCAGCAGCGTCAAAGCCGCCAGGATTGGTTTTGCCTTGGTAAAACGCGCCACGATACTCATCCGGAAGAGTGCCCTCTTTCGTGTCAATAAAACCGGTCTCCAAGATCAACCAGCGAGACCTCGCCTGGAACAACGAACAGCCAACGAGCCGAACAACCCTGGAGAGAGCGTCTCCAGGCCCATGCGACGAGACGGACGGTCAGGCCCGCCGGTTCCCGGCAGAACGCACCGCCTCGGTCAGACGCCTGACTGCAAGGGCCGGGTCCGGGTCGCCGAAGACGCTGGAGCCCACCACAAACCAGTCCACGCCAGCTTCCGCCGCTTCTTCTACATTATCCAACGTAATGCCGCCGTCGATCTCGATGGCGAAGCCAAGTTGCAGCCGGGCGCGTAATTCCCTCAGCCGCCGGACCTTCTCCAGGACGAAGGGAATAAAGCGCTGGCCGCCGAAACCGGGGTTGACACTCATCAGCAGCACATAGTCGCAGTAGTCCAGGACGTGCTCGAGCAGGGCGAGCGGGGTGGCGGGGTTCAGCACGACGCCCGCCTTGGCGCCCTCGGCCTGGATCATTTTGAGCGTGCGATCGAGATGCGGGCAGGCCTCCTGCTGGACGGAGACGCAGTCGGCGCCGGCCTCGATGAACAGGGGGGCGAAGCGGTCCGGATCGGTGACCATCAGGTGCACGTCCAGAGTGAGCCGGGTGAACTTGCGCAGGGAAGCCACTACGGGCAAGCCGATGCTGAGATTGGGCACGAAATGGCCGTCCATGATGTCGCAATGGAGGGCCGTGACACCGGCGGACTCGACGGAGCGGACCTGTTCACCGAGTCGCGTGAAGTCCGCAGCCAGAATCGAAGGGAAAATCTCGGCCATCGGGGAAAGCCTCTTCAGGTTAGCACTGCGGCGTAGAAGCCGTCTCCGGCGTGGCGTCCCGGAACGCGCAGCCGCTCGGCGCGCACGCGGTCCGGGGCGACCGCGCGGACCACATCCTCATTCTCTTCCCGTTCCAGGGAGCAGGTGGAATAAACGAGACGTCCGCCCGGTTTCAGGCAATTCAAAGCGTGGCTCAGGATGCGGCGCTGGCGCTGGGCGTGACGGGCGAAATCGGCTTCCTTCAGGCGCCAGCGGAGCTCGGGGTTGCGGGCGAGAGTGCCGGTGCCGGAACACGGCGCGTCGACGAGGATCCGATCGAAGACGGGCGGGAAAGGCAAGGGTTGAGCGGCGTCCAGACGAACGAGGCGCGCGGCGGCGGCGTGGAACTCGCGCAGCCGGGCGGCGCTGGTGTCGCAGGCCACGGCTGTCAGACCGGGCGTCTCGAGGGCCTGGGCAGTCTTGTTGCCGGGCGCGGCACAGAGGTCGAGAAAGAGATGGCCGGGCTGGAGCTCCAGCAACGGGACGACGGTCTGCGAACCGATGTCCTGCCGGCGCGCGCCCGGGGGCACCGGGCCAGTGACGCGCCAACAGCCGGGGAGTTCGGCCGGCTCGCAGCCGGGCGGAGGTTCGGCGACTCCGGGCAGGCGGACGTAGGTGGCAGGAGGGTGCAGGCAGGCTTTACCAAGGCGCCGGGCGGCGTCGAGGCCGAAGCGGCTGGCCCAGCGACGCCAGAGCCAGGACGGCAGCGAGTACTCGAGCGCATCGTCGCCCCAAGCCGAGGGCAAGGGCGGCAAACGCCGCAGGACGGCATTGACAAGAGCGGCTGCCGGGGTCTTGCGGGCGCGTTTGGCCAGTTCAACGCTTTCACTGACCGCGGCATGGTCGGGCACGCGGTCGAGATAGCGCATCTGATAGGCGCCGATCTCAATCGCGATGAGGACGCGGGGATCCAACTGTTCCGGACGGCGGCTGGAGACGCGGGCGATCAGCGCCTGCAATTGGGCGCGGCGCCTGAGCACGCCGTAGACGATTTCGGTGGCGAGCCCGGCTTCGCGGGAGTCGAGCCCGGCCAGCGCACGGTCGAGGGCGTCCCCGGAGGGCGCGCCGCCGGCGACGGCGAGCAAGACGTCGAAGGCGATCTGGCGGGCGCTAGCCGGCATTGCTCACCAGCACCCGGCTGCGGCTTGGGAGGCTCGCGCCTACTTCGTTGCGCCCGGCCGCCGTACTCGACGTACAGTTCAAGTACGCCTCGGCGCGGCTCCCGTCGCACGCCTCGCTGGCTTCGCTTGATGTCTTGGGTTCTCGCGCTGCGCCTCGCCGCGGGCGTGGTGAGAAATGCAGGCTGTGCACCTCCTTATAATAAGGACTTGGACATCAAGAGAGTTATTCTGCACCGGGTGGGCGAGGCCGTCACGCGGTATAAGATGATCCGCGAGGGCGACCGGGTCGCCGTGGCGTTCTCAGGAGGGAAGGACTCGTTCACGCTGATCGAAGCGCTGCTGGCGCTGCGCGAGCGCGCGCCGATCGATTTCACGGTGCGCGCGTTCACCATCGACCAAGGCAAGTTTCTGAGTCCGATCGAGCCTTGGGGCGACCTGCTGCGGGCGCGCGGAGTGGATTGGACCTACCGGGTGGACGAGCCGTCGGTGCGGCTGATGAGCGAGCGGCCGGGGCATGGCTGCGACACGTGCAGCCGATTTCGCCGCCGCGCGGTGTACGAAATCTGCCGTGAACTAGGCGCCAACGTGATTGCGCTGGGCCACACGGCCGACGATTTCTGCGAAGCCTTCCTGCGCAACGCGATGTTCACCGGACGGGTGGCGGCGCTACCGCCGGTGACGTGGTCGAGGAAGAAGGAATTCCGGCTGATCCGCCCACTGGTGTTCGTAACAGAGGATCTGACGACAGCGTACGCCAGCGCCTCGGGCGCGGCCGTGGTGCCGTGCGGCTGTTCGCAAAAGACGGGCACGGTGCGACGATCGATTCGCGAGATTTTCGCCGAATTGGAGAAAGACCATCCTTCCTTGAAACAAACGCTGCTGACCGCGATGAGCAACCTCACGCCGTCGCGGCTGCTGGACATGCGCTACCTGGCGCTGGAACCGGGCGCCGGCGCAGAAACGCCGGAGGCACCTTTCCCTCTGCTGGACGCACCCGGATTCACCGAATCTTAGCGATTCCGCCACGGGCATTTCACCTTTCAGTCGTCGATTTGACATAATTGTAACTTCGCGTGCAGAGTTCGACCTGCGCTGGTTCTGAGTGTGGGTTTGCTCATTGAACCTTATGAGATTACTTCCTCGCGAGGACAAATTCTTCCACTTCTTTGTTCGCCAGGTAGAGCTGATCGATCAGGCTGCCGACCTGCTCCAGCAAGGCGTCGCCGGGAACGGCGACCGGCTCGAATATGCAGCGGGCCGGATCTCCGATCTGGAGAACCAGGGCGACGAGATCATCCACGATATTTTCACGCGCCTGAACCAGACGTTCATCACGCCGCTGGATCCGGAAGACATCCACGCCCTCGGCTCGCACCTGGACGATGTTTTGGACGAGATCGAGGAGGCGGCGCACCGGCTGGTGTCTTACGAGATCCACAAGCCGCCGCCGCCGATGGTCGAACTGTGCGGCCTCATCTGCCGCTGTTCCGGGGTGCTGCGACGGTCTTTTGCCGCCCTGAGCCACGACAAGCCCCTGCTCGACCACTGCATCGAGATCAATCGCCTGGAAAACGAGGCGGACAAGGTACACCGCGCCGCCATCAGCGCGCTGTTTCGCAGCGGGGAAGATGCCCTGACCGTCATCAAGTTGAAAGAGATCTACGAGCATCTTGAACAGACGGTGGACTGCTGCGAGGATGTAGCCGACGCCCTGCAGAACGTGATCGTGAAGAACGGTTAGGGCAGGGATCGATGAGCGGGGCGCTGCTGTTTGTCATCGTCATCATTGCCGTGGCGCTGACATTCGATTTCATCAACGGTTTTCACGACGCGGCGAACTCGATTGCGACGATTGTCGCCACGAAGGTGCTGACGCCTTTCCAGGCCGTGCTGTGGGCGGCATTCTTCAACTTCATCGCCGCGTTGCCGCTGTTTTTCGGCGAAGCGGGCGTGGCGGGGACGGTCGGCAAAGGCATGGTGAACCTCACCTATGTCACACCGATCGTGATTCTGGCCGGATTACTGGGCGCGATCTTCTGGAATCTCCTCACTTGGTTCTATGCGATTCCCTCGAGCAGTTCTCACGCCTTGATGGGCGGCTACGCGGGGGCGGCGATGGCCAAGGTCGGGCTGACCCTCGGCGCGGCGCGGATTCCCGATGCCACCATCGCGCGCGGCTGGATTGTCACGACTGCGTTCATCGTGGCTGCGCCGATGGTCGGGCTGACGCTGGGCTTCGGTCTCATGACGCTGGTGCATTGGGTTTTCCGCAAGACAACGCCGAAAAAGATGGACGTGTGGTTCCGCCGGCTGCAGCTCATTTCCTCGGGACTATTCAGTTACTCGCACGGCGCCAACGACGCGCAGAAGACGATGGGGATTATCGCGGGGGTCCTGTTCGCCGCGGGACTTTCAAAGACATTCCACGTGAACTGGTGGGTGATCCTGCTGGCGCAGGCGGCGATCGCGGGCGGAACGCTGAGCGGCGGATGGCGCATCGTGCACACGATGGGCGGGCGGCTGACGAAGCTGAAGCCGCGCAGCGGGTTCTGCGCGGAAACGGCGGGCGCCATCGCGATCCTGCTGCCGACGTATCTGAAGATTCCGGTTTCGACGACGCACGTCATCACGGGCGCCATCGCCGGGGTCGGCTCGATCCAGCGGGTGAAGGCGGTGCGCTGGGGCCTGGCGAGGAACATCCTCTGGGCCTGGGTTCTGACGCTGCCAATGTCGGCGCTGGTAGGAGGACTGAGCTTCGTCTTGATCCACGCGCTGACGGGCAGGCAATAGGCGCACTACCTCAACTCTTCCCTTCCGCAGGAAGCGCCGAAAAGCATGAATCGCCCGTGCGCAGTTATCCTGGTGAAAGAACATGCGGCTGGGAATTGATTTCGGCACGTCGCGCATTGTCGTGGCAGTGGCCGACCGGGGGAACTACCCGGTTGTCTCCTTCGAGGCTTCGGAGGGTGAGGCCGTCGAATGGATTCCTCCCGTCATTGGAGTGCACGGGGACGAGGTCGCCTACGGCTGGGAGGCGTGGCGGCACTATGGCAGCCCCGGATGGAACCATCTGCGATCGATCAAGAGCGTGCTGGCGGCAGCGGGGCCGCAATCGCTGGTGCAGTTTGGTGCCGTCGCACTGTCTGTGCAGGAGCTGTTGGTTGGCTTGGCGCACCAGATCCGCGCGGACCTCTACCGGCGGTCCAATGTCAGGCCGGCGCCGGACGAACTGCTGGAGGCGGTGCTGGGCGTGCCCGCGCTGGCGAATTCCAACCAACGCTACCTGACCGTCGAGGCTTTCACCCGGGCGGGCTTCCATGTGCGGGCTCTGGTGAACGAACCATCCGCGGCGGCGGTCGAGTTCGGTCACCGAAAGGCGGGCGTGCAGGAGCCGGAGTCGGTACTGGTATACGATTTCGGAGGCGGCACGTTCGATGTCTCGTTGGTCCGGCGCGAGGAGAGCGCGTTTCAGGTACTGGCGAGTGAGAGCGTGGCAGCGCTGGGCGGCGACGATTTCGACGATGTGCTGGCGGAACTTGCACTGCGCCGGGCGGGGCGGCTGGAGGAGCGGCATGGCCTGGGCCAGGCGCAGGAGTTTCTACTGATCGAGGAGTGCCGCCAGAAGAAAGAAGCGATCCACCCCAACTCGCGCAAGATCACGCTGGAACTGGACGCGGTGTGCGCGGGGTGGGGTGAAGTGGCGATCCCGGTGGCGGAGTATTACGAGGCGTGCGTGCCGATGGTCGAGGAGACGCTGGCGCTCACCGAACAGGTGCTCGAGAAATGCGGGAGTCAGGACCATGGGAAGCCGCCGGTGCTCTACCTGACGGGTGGCGCGAGCGAGTTGCCTCTGGTCGGCCGGATGGTGCGGGAGCGTTTCGGACGGCGGGTGCACCGCAGCGCGTATATGCGCTCAGCCACCGCGATCGGGCTCGCGATCCACGCCGAGGGAGCGTTGCCAGCGCCGCTGAAGGAGCGCTTCACGCGGCACTTCGGCCTGTGGAGAGAGGCGGAGGGCGGAGACCGGATTGTGTTCGATCCCTTAATTCGCCGGGGTGCGCCGTTACCACAACCGGGTGAGCCGCCGATCCGTTTTGGGTGTGGATACTCGCCGGCGCACAACATCGGTCATTATCGTTTCCTCGAGTGCACTTCCCTGGACCAGGCCGGGACGCCCACGGGGGACCTGACGCCGTGGGACGAGATCCGATTCCCGTTCGATCCGCGCCTGGCCGGTCTGGCCGACCTGTCGGGCATCCCCGTGGAGCGCCACGATGTCGCCGCGGATCAGCGCATCGAAGAAGAGTACGAAGTCAACAGTTCGGGGACCGTCACGGTGAGATTGCGAAACGTCACGGCGTCCTACCAGCGCGAGTTCTCACTCGGCCGCTGGGCGGCGAAGAAGGCGCCAGCGGCGAGGCGCAGGCATCGGGCGAAGCCGGGCATTTGAGAGGTACGGTGCGCATGCGTCGGCTCCTGGATCAACTTTCCGGCCTGCGCCGCTTCGACCTTGCTCAGAGCTGGCGCGTGGGAATGCCGCACTACCCGACCCATCCGCCGTACACGCACAGCCTCACCAAGCTGCACGGGGACTTTGTTTTGGGCAACGGCATCTCGTCAGCGGCGGACGCAATCTCGCTAGGCACGCACACGGGCACGCACATCGATGCCCTCTGTCACTATTCGCGCGACGGGAGGATTTATGGCGGAGCGGAAGTCGCGGGTCTCCAGGATTGGAGCAGCGGCATGGCGCGGCACGGCGCCGAAACGCTGGGGCTGATCCTACGGCGAGGCGTATTCCTGGATGTCGCGCGGTGGGCAGATCCGGCGCCGGCAGAGAGAGACGGCCCACTTTCCGCGGAGACCGGCATCGACGCGGGAATGCTCGCGCGGGCGGAGGAGGCGGCCGGCGCGCGTCTGGAATCGGGCGATGTCGCGTTGATCCGGACCGGTTGGGGCCGCTATTGGACCGAGCCGCGGCGGTTTATCAACGAACTGAAGCTGCCCGGCGTGACGCTGGATGGAGCACGCTGGCTGAGCCAGCACGGGATTTGCGCCGCGGGCAGCGACACGGTGGCCTTCGAGCGAATGCCGTCGCCCCTGATGGAAGTCCACGATCATCTGCTGGTGGAATGCGGCATCCACATCATGGAGTGCCTGCAGCTCGAAGAACTGTCCGCGGCGGGCGTGGGCGAGCTTCTGTTTGTGGCCGCACCCCTCAAACTGGATGGCGCGACGGGCGCTCCGCTGAGGCCCTACGCGCTGGCGGAGGCGGGCCGCGGTTCTGGTAGGGTGTGACCATGAGCGATGAGTTTCACGGCAAAGCGGCACTCGTGACCGGTGCATCGAGAGGCATTGGCGCGGCGACGGCAATCGCGCTGGCGCGCGCCGGGTGCGGGCGCGTTTTGGTGCACTACAATTCCAACGCGGAGGGCGCAGAGCGCACCGCCGCGGAGATACGGAGACTAGGCGCAGAGCCGGTCTCGCTGGCGGGCGATCTGTCAAGTGAAGCCGGCATCCGGGCCTTCGTGGAAGTGCTCGGCGATTATCCGGACGCGATCGATTACCTGGTAAACAACGCCGGCTCGCTGGTGCGCCGCGCGAAGCTCGACGAGTTGACCTACACGCTGTTCAACGAAGTGATGGACCTGAATGTAAAGAGCCTGTTATTTCTCACGCAGGCGGTGGCGTCCCGCATGGCGCCGCGCGGAGGAGCGATCGTCAACCTCAGCTCGATCGCGGCGCGCACGGGAGGAGGTTCCGGCGCGGCGGTGTATGCGGCGGCCAAGGCCGCGGTGTCGGCGCTGACCAAGGGGCTCGCCAAGGAGCTGGCGCCGCGCGGGATCCGCGTCAACGCCATCAGCCCGGGTACGGTGGACAACGACTTTCACACCCGCTTTTCGACGCGCGAAATGCTGGCGAACGTGGCGGCCAGCACGCCA
>JBEKHU010000033.1:0-11232 GCA_050012115.1 Bryobacteraceae bacterium
ATTTGCCGACACGCCGGCGACGCAGGCGCAGAGCCGCAGGCTGATGAACTACGGGCTGAGGGCGGACTTGAGCATGGTCTACGGGCGCCACAATATCAAGATCGGCGCCGACCTGAAGCAGACGCGGCTGCTCGAACGCTTCTCGTTCGGCGTCACCGACCCGGCGTTTAACCCGGTGTGCGTGGACGGCGCGGGCATCTCCGCCGGACCGCTCACCGTGACCGATCCAAACGCCTGCGCGGGGCTGGGCCTGACCGCCAACCCGAACCTCGTCCCGGGGCTGGTGCCCTACGACCTGTCGCGCGGCGGGAGCCTGTTCCAATTCGACGGGCGGCAAAACATCAATCAATACGCGGCGTACGCGCAGGACTCGATCCAACTGGGGAACCTGACCTTCAACGTCGGGCTACGCGGCGATTCCTATCACGGCATCACGAACGGCAGCGGCGTGGAGCCGCGCGCGGGGCTGGCATACAACTTCAAGCGCACATCCACCGTGCTGCGCGCGGCGTACGCGCGGACGTTTGAAACGCCGTTCAACGAGAACCTGATTCTGAGTTCGGCCGCGGGCGGCCTGGCGGGTAACGTCTTCGGCGCGAGCGGCAGTGCTCCGATTCAGCCCGGGCAGCGGAACCAGTTCAACACCGGACTGCAGCAGGGCGTGGGCCGCTGGCTCGTGGTGGACGCCGATTACTTCTGGAAATACACGCACAACGCCTACGACTTCAGCACGCTGCTCAACACGACGATCACGTTCCCGATTGCGTGGAAGGAATCGAAGATCGACGGCGTGTCGGCGCGGGTGTCGACGGTCGAGCTGCACGGGTTTCAGGCGTACTTCACGCTGGGCCACAATCGCGCGCGGTACTTCCCGCCCGAGGACGGCGGATTGCTGGCGCCAAACCCGCCGGGCGTGTTTCGAATCGACCACGACCAGGCATTCCAGTCGACGCTCAACCTGCGCTACCAGCGGCACAAGAACGCCGAATGGGTTTCTTTCATCTGGCGCTACGACAGCGGGCTGGTCGTGAGCGGCGTGCCCGATGCGGCGGCGGCGATGGCGCTGACACCGAACCAACAGGTCACGATCGGGCTGGCCTGCGACGGGACGTATGCGACGGTAGCCAATCCGATCACGGCGTGTGGCGGAACGGTCACGTCGAAACTGCTCACACTGCCGCAATCGGGCCAGGAGAACGACGATCACAATCCCGATCGCGTCAAGCCGCGCAACCTCTTCAACGTCGGCATCGGAACCGACAATCTGCTGCACGCCGAGGGGCGGCGGCGCATCCTGCTGTCGTTGACGGTCTCGAACCTGACCAACCGGGTCGCGCTGTACAACTTCCTCTCGACGTTCAGCGGAACGCACTTCGTGGAGCCGCGCACGTTGCAGGCATCGATAGGATTCGCGTTCTGAGCGCGGCTGAGCCCGCACGGCGCGGGACCGCACGCGCCGCTCGCGACGTCCCGAGTCAACGGCCCGCCGCGCGTGTGCGAACTCGTGTTTTGGATCTGCGGATGAAGCGCGGGCGCAGGGCAACTGGCTCACGTGAGCCAGTTTTTTTCCTCTAAGTTATTGATTCTTCGTCAAAAATGGCTCAACTTGAGCCATTTGCCTTTTTGGAGCAGCGCCGCCCGGCGGCTGTTCCCCTCGCGTTTTCCGGCCCCTCGCGGAGGCCTGAATTCGCCCGGATTCCGCCGCCCGAGTCGCGGCACGGCGAAGCGGGCTTCAGAACTGGTTGAACTCGGTGGCGTAGCGAAATGCTTCCACGGTGTGGCCGTCGCGCTGGAGCAGCATGGACTTGAGCTCCGCCAGGGCCTTGGCGCGGTCCTCCGGACGCCAAGCGGGACGGTCCTTGTGGACGGCGGGCTCGAACTGGCTGGCGTGGGATAGGCCGGTCTCCAGTTGCTTGTGGTTTGATCGCGTTGTGGGACGGTGGATGGTCCGCTGCCATCTCGCGGGCGAGGTAGCGGACCGGACGTCGTATGAGATTGGGACCTGCCCCCGGAATTGGCGGAGAGCCAGGAGAGCCCGTATGTGACGGAAAAGACGGATGGTGGGCGCGACAGGACTCGAACCTGTGACCTCCTGCGTGTGAAGCAGGGCGGAGAGCACCTGCAAGTCTTTGAAACCACGTCGCTCTGTTTTGGAATGATCGACTTACGCCGGCAACGCGTCCTGCCCTTTCCCAACGCTTCCTGGACGGTCCCGGCAAAGTAGCGGCAAAGTCTGAAGGCAATCGGCCGCGGCGACGACGCCGGACAGCATCGCCTTATCTTCTTGCAAGTCCCGCGCACTTCCCATATCATGGAACCGTCCGCGCGGTTCTAGCCCTTCCGAAGTCCGATCGAGCCGACGTGATACACTCACCGGTCCGCGGGCCCTAGGCGTGGCGGTCCGGCGGTCGCAAGCGACGCCTCCTCAATGGGTCTGTCAAAACCCGAGACGGGATAGAGCGCGCCTGCAAAGCAGGCAGCGGCCAGCCGAGGCGAGCGGGATCCGACGGCGAAGTAATCGACGGGCGCCCCGCAACGACGCAAACCGATTTCCCACTGCGGTTCCGGACAGGAGCGTGCTCCCGCACGCAAGCGCAGGGCCCCCCACACAAGTTCCGACGATCCTGAGGTGCTCTATGCGCGCTCCAACCAAGCCCGCCGCGCCTGCCCGTGGCTTCCGCGGCTACATCGATGAACACGAACTCGCCGCTCGGCTCGGCTTCAGTCTCAAGTGCATTCAAAGCTGGCGCACAAAGCGGCCGAACCCTGGGCCGCCCTTTCTAAAGACGCCGGCTGGCCGCATCCGCTACAGCCTGGAACTGCTTGAAGCCTGGGAAAAGGCGAACACCATCGGCATGGAGGTGGCGTGACGCGGCATGCCCAACAAACACGAAGGGCCGGCCCCTGCCGAGGGCCGGCCCATAACCCAACACGAGAACGATCTCCGTTCTCATGCTAACCGAAATCGGCCCCCGGTTCCAATAGCCAAGACTCGGCCCGCCCGCCCGCCGCGGCACATGCTGCCGCGCGTTCGAGGAGGTGGCCGGTGAGCGGATCCTATCCTTGGTACACGTCCGACTGGCGCACATGCCTGCAGGTGCTGAACATGACCGCCGAGCAGCGCGGCGTCTATCGCGACCTGCTCGATGTCTGCTGGGAGTGGGGCGACCTTCCCACCGATCTGGGCGAGCTGCAGCGGCTCTCCCTGGCGACGCCGGCGGAGTTCGAGCGCACCTGGCCGGCCATCCGACTCATGTTCGCGGAGTTCGACGGCCGCCTGCATAATCGCAAGGTCGACGAGCGGCGCCCCTTCGTCCTGACGCAGAAGGAAAAGAGAGCCGACAAAGGAAGGCTCGCAGCCCGAGCACGCTGGGACGAAGCCCGCGCGAAGAATGCCCCAAGCATGGAAAACTATGCTCCATGCATACAGCCGGAACATGCCCCAAGCATGAATTCGGATGCCCCAAGCACCGAAAACCATGCACGTCATCCGTCACCCGTCACACGTCATCCGTCACCCGTCACCCGTCAGACTTCACAAGCGCACGCTTCGTCGTCATCATCACCCTCATCAACTCCCGCGCGCGAGACGACGACGATGCATGTTCTCGCCGCTGAACAGCACGAACAGGAACACCCGGCGCACGCCGACGCCGAGAGCCTGGCTGCGATCCGTGAGGCTTGCGTGCGGGTGGCGCGGCATGCCGGTTCGCGGATCGCCGGCAGTCCAGGCGACCCGGTGTGCCAGCAGATTTATGAAGCCTTTGGCGGCGACCGCGAGCGCATCCAAAGGTTCTTCAAGGGCAAGTACGAGAACAAGCAAGGTCCAGAGAGGTCCTGGGCCTGGTTCGTGACCTGTGCGCGGGAGGAAGCCAACACACAGCAACCCCCGGCGCCCGCGGCACCCGAAGCCGAGCCCGCGCCTTCCGATCTGGAGCGCATGCGGGACGTCCTGCAGCGGCACCGGCTTCCCAGCAAGGGCCGCCCCAGCCGGTGGTACGCCGCGGCGGTGCTGCGAGAGTGCAGCCCGGAGGAGGCAGATGCTTTCCTGGAAGGCGAACGCGGCGACCTGGGCCTGATCGGCGTGGTGAACACGATCCGGATAAAGCAAGGGAGGCCGCTGAGAAACACATGACGAACCCCAAAATAGACGCCGAGTTTGCTGGGCTGATTCCACCGCTCTCCGCAGAGGAGCTCGCGCTGCTCACGTCCAGCCTTCTCGCCGAGGGCTGCCGCGACGCGCTCATCACCTGGCGCGGCGTCTTGATCGATGGACACAACCGGCTGCGGATCTGTCAGAAGCATGCGATTCATTTCGGCACAGTCGAGCTCGAGTTCGCGGACCGCGAAGCGGCGCGGGACTGGATCTTGCAGAACCAGCTCGGCCGGCGCAACCTCAAACCTGACCAGGTGCGCTTCCTGCGCGGCCTGCGCTACAACGCATCGAAGCAGGCGAAGGGAGGCGACCGGAAATCAAAGGGACAAAATGTCCCATTGATCCGCACCTCCGCGGCGCTGGCGAAAGAGTACGGCGTCGACGAGCGGACGATCCGGCGCGACGGCCAATTCGCCAGCGTCGTCGAGCGCCTGAAAGCAACGGCGCCCAGCGAGGCGCAGGCGATCGTCGCCGGCAAACTGACTCTGATCGAGGCGTGCGCCAAGGTGGAGAAGCAAGCGCTGCAGGCAGCGGCCGCAGAGCGCCGGGAGCGGGCCAAGGGAACCACGGGCACGGCGAACGTCATCGTCGGCGACTTCCGTAAGTGCCTGGGCCACATCGCAGACAACTCGGTGCCGCTGATCTTCACGGACCCGCCGTACTTGGAGGGATTCATCCCGCTGTTCGACGATCTCGGCGCGTTCGCGCACCGCGTTCTCGTGCCCGGCGGATCGCTCGTATGCTATCCGTCGCATGTCCATCTGCTCGAGGTCGGAGACCTCCTGCGCCGGCACCTTCGATATCACTGGGAGTTCGTGAGCGTGCGTCCCGACAGCCACTCGAAGATGTTTCCGTACAGGATCTCGCCGCGGTTTGAACCGCTGCTCTGGTTCACAAAGGGAGAACCCAAACCCGAGTCGGGCCCGTGGATCGAAGACATCATCCTGCCGCCAGCCAAGCATAAGCTGGAGCATCGCTGGCAGAAGACCACCGCCGAGGCCGCGCACTGCATCGCCGCGCTGACCCTTCCCGGCGAGCTCGTCGTCGACCCGTATTGCGGCAGCGGAACCACCGCAGTCGCGGCCAAGCAGCTCGGCCGAGCCTTCATCACCTGCGACGTGGATCCGGCGGCCGTCCAAATCGCGCTGAGGCGCCTGGACAGCGCCGTGGAGTTGAAACCGTGACTGTTCAGTTCCGCGTTAAAATAAGCCGTGCCACGAGTGCGCTTGTGCAGCGTGCCGATGTGTCGTCGCCAGGCGGCGAGTTGCGAGCAGCGGTGCACCCTCCACTTGCAGCTCCTGGCGGACACGCTGGCGCGACTGTGGCCCATCAGCCCGATCGGCCATGGCTGGGCTGTGGTGCCGCTGGAGGCGCCGCGCCGCGGTCGACCGCTTGGCCCGCCGCCCAGGCCGCCAGCCGCCACGGCGCCGTGAGCGGGCCCGTGGTGCCACAGCGCGCCACCGCCTGGCGGTCGACGCGCGTACCGCCAAGGGGGCGCACGGGCTGGGCACTGTGGCGGGCGACGGGGCCCGCGGAAGGAGCCACGCCGGACCGCCGACCGGTAGGCCGGTCAAATACCTACGGATCGGCGCACGTGACCAAAGCTGGCCACGCGTGAAAGAATCCGCGAAATTGAAAAAACAGTTTTCACATGAAGACGCCAAAATGCCAGCAAAACGGCCGTTTCCCACCTCGCAAAAGGCCGATGATCGTCGCCACTTGCTTGTGGCGCTTAGATTCCAAAGGGGAAACTTGTCTCCTCAATGGAAGGCCGAAAACGGAAGTCGAGGGCGATTGAGATCGCCGATTGTATGATTCGAAAGGGCTTACCGACGCCAGTCTTGGTTTGAAAGGGAAGATCAATGGAAAATGAAGGGCCGAAAACCACCTACGCCTTGCGCCTGCTGGGCGCGAGCGTGGTGGTTGCGCAAATCGAGGGCGAGACGGAAACGTATTGGCAGTTTCGCCGGTCGCAGGATGCCTTCGCCTTCTTCAAAGAGCGCGCCGGCGCCGACGCCGAGCGCTTCTTCCTGTGGCGCAAGTGGTTCGAATACGGCAACGGCATCGCAGGCGACCTGCTGAGCCACCTGTGGGACTCGGCCAACATGATCGCCGGGCTGGGCATTCCGGAAACCACCGTGACCCAGGGCGGCAACTACTTCTGGAAGGACGGCCGCGACGTGCCCGACCAGTGGAACGTGCTGATGGACTACCCCGCCAAGGAGCTTTCGGTCAGCTTTATGTGCACCTTCCACAACCGCCATTACGGCGAGGTGGAGCAGTACCTGGGGCGCGACAAAACGCTGGAGGTTTCGCCGCGCTTCTGCCGCACGTTCCCGGCCGAGTGGAAGCCCGGTTTCAAGGAGTACGTCGCCAAGAACGCCGCGGCGCTGGAGGCGCTGGGCTACGCGCCGGGCGACGCCCCGCAGATCCCCGATTACTCGATGAAACGCGACGAGCTGCAGGTCTCCTCGCACTGGCAGGACTTCATCGACTGCGTGCGCAGCCGCGCCATGCCGCGCTGCGGCGTGGATCGCGCGTTCGAAGAGGCGGCCACGATCTTCCTCTCGGTCGAAGCCTACAAACGCAACGCCAAGGTGCGCTGGGACGCCGCCAGCGAGACGATCGTCAACGCGTGAGAGCCGGAGGCCTCTTGCCTGTCTGTCTATCGCGCCGTCACACAGTGTGTTGCATGGTTGTCAGGCAGTGGCATCTACCCCTTAGCGGGCGCCTGAAACGCCAATTGCCATCGAATTGGGGCAGACGCCCCCTCATCCTGACTTGTCACTCGAAGCCGTTGCGGCTTGCCGAGCTTCCACAAGGTTAATGTGGGCCTTGACACCGTGCTTCTGGAGTAGATGCAGGAGATTCGCCCCGTTCAGCAACGTGATCGGCTTCCCATTGGCAAATGCATAGGCATCCGGACCGTAGTCGGAGGTCGTCACCAAAATGCCCTTGGTTGCGCCCTCGTTCATCAAGGTTCCGTAAAGATCGCGCACGGCGGAAACGCCCACGGTGTAGGCATACCTTTTTGCCTGGATGACGATCTTCCCACCTCGGATCGGATCGGGGTCAAAGGCCACGGCATCGACGCCACCGTCGCGACTTGCTTGCGTTACCTTCACCTCGCCGCCACCGGACGCGAACTCGGCCTCGAATATCTCTCGAATCAAATGCTCGAAATCCTCCCAGTCCATCGAAGCGAGGTTATAACCCTCGTTAAGGCGTTCGGCAACTCCATAGGATTCGATGAATCGATCGTCCTCCCGCCGAACGTTCATGATGGGAGCAATCGGCGTCACGCTGTGCATCTTGGAGCTGCCGACGCCCTTGAGCTGACGGAAGCAGGCCTTGGGCTCCACCTTCGCCAAGTTGATCATCTCGAGTACTTCCCGGCTCGCTTGGACGGAGAGGATGCAAGCCGTTGCTTCGTTGCCGGTGCTCTTGTCGACTGCCGTGACGAAGCCGTTGAAAACGATCGCTTTCAGTGCACCCAGTTGATCCGCCGCGAACAGCTCATGCATCGAGCGAAGCGAGATCTGGTAAACCAACTCGTCGTACAACCGCGCTATTTGGTTTTCTGACAGATGCTTCTCTACGAAACTGTCGGTGGACTGGGCGTACTTCACCTCACAGAGGGTCGGGATGTCAGTAGGTGCAGGCAGCTTGTAGTTAATGACCAGGATCCCCGCCTCACTGTTTAGATCAATGTCGAACTCCTTTGGCAAGCACGACGGGTAATCGGAATTGCCCAGGACTACATCGCAAAACTCGACTATGGCCGACGGCTCTTTCGATTCGTACCGCCCCCGAAACGCATCGATCGCTGCGTGCTGTTCGGCTTGCTTCGCCAGGAAAGCGTCCTTCTCGTTCTGCCACGCCTGTTTCGTCCGTTCATAGTCGGCCTGGCGGTCGGCCTCTCTACGGCGATGTGCCTCTAGCTGCGCCTCATTCTCGGAGTTGATTCGGTCGCGCTCTCGCTCCCATGCTCCGAAGTCGGCCTCAAATTGCTGCTGTGCCTCGGCTTGCTTTCTCTGCCTTCGCGACGCTACCAGCTTGTCCAATAGTCCAAGGATCGGTCGGTAGAGTGGGGAGTTCGGGCTCGGCGCGGGCGGAATCGCCACGGCTTGGGGGATCGGCTCCCCCTTGGGTTTTTTCGGCATTGGGCTCGGGAACGGCGACCGGTCCTTGAGTTGGTCCCAGTCGACGGCTTCGTTGCGGCTGACTGCCGCGACCAGTGATCCCAGCAGCGTTTTATGCAATTGCTCGGCTTCGGCTGTTCGCGCGGCTGCCTCCTCTTTGGACTGCTCGATATGGGCACGCCGGGCTTCCTTCGTTTGAAACGCCAGAGTCGCCCGCTGTTCCGCTTGCTGACGCTTGCTCCAGAGGCTGTCCCACTCGGCGGCTTGGAGCCGGACCTTCGCCATGATGACTTGTGGGTCTGGTCCCTTGATGACACGGTGTTTGTGCAGGTCGCGATGATATACCTCAAGCCAGTAAGACACATCGCCGCGGGCGCTGCTCCTTGCCTGTAGCACCCCGATTTCTGTCATCATGGCGTCTTCTCCGATCTGAAGAGAGTTCGAATTTCATCCTAAAACACCTGAATATATCGCTGTTCATGGTCCGACTGCTGGCGGCCGTGCCGGCACTGGCGGGCCGCAGGGGCGCGAACGCGCGCGTTTTGCAGCCACGGATCGAGATCGATAAGCGGAGGCAGAATCGTGAAATTTGACCCTCTTGACTTGCAACTTGTTGATTCTTAGTCAAAAAACGCTCGAGTTTGACCGTTTTCGGGCAGTGGCTTTGAGAAGCCCAAGCCATCTCCCGGATGCATTTTCCCGCTGCATACCGCCTCGGCGTTTTTGGGCCTGATCCGTCAAGGCGGCGTGACGGGAACTTCGCGGGAGGATTGGCAAACCGATCAAAAAGCTAGTGGGCGATACTGTCATTTTGCAGGAATCACAATGTCGAAAGAAACACCAGAAGAGTTGGAGGCGAGGGGATTCTTCGAATTCCTGGGCTACGTCGTGACCCGAGTACCGGAAACGAGCGGCTCCCAGCGGGCGGATTACGCCATTGCGAACGGTGTTGACCAGTTCATCGCCGAAGTGAAAAGCCGAGGGCGAGATGAGGATTTTGAACGGAGCATGGAGCGATTCGGTCACGCGGAGAGCCAGCGGGCCGCCGGCCGGAGCAACCCGATCTCCAGGCAGATCAGCGTCGCCGGCCGCCAGTTGGCTGCGACGGCAGCCGAAGACCCGTCGTTGTTGCGCATTATCGTCTTCGTAGCGGCTGGCGACGATCCCGAGCTGCAAGTTGATCAATTCCAAGCCACGCTCTACGGAACAGTCGATCTTCTTCGGGAAGACGTCGGTGGTGCGGTTGCGGTCCCCTGCTTCTATTTCACGTTCAGCGACTTCTGCCGGCTCCCGGGCATCGATGCTGCAGTGGTTCTCGTCCCGCCTACCGCTAGGTTGTGCGTGAACAGTTTCGGCGTACGGCGCGACCGGCTTGGGGAATCCAACCTCTATAAGGCACTATCCGCAGTCGGCGCGGTGACCGATCCTGAAGCGCAGGAGCGGCTGGGACAGGCCTTCCTCGCTG
This sequence comes from Bryobacteraceae bacterium, assembly GCA_050012115.1. GTDB lineage: Bacteria > Acidobacteriota > Terriglobia > Bryobacterales > Bryobacteraceae > CAIVVT01. Next base: position 9,764 of record JBEKHU010000033.1, read on the forward strand.
ATACCGATATCGATCGCAGAGATGAGGCGGCGATGCTCGGCTATGTTCGGAGCAAGTACGGCCTTCCTGAATTGCTGCCGTTTAAGCCGACGAAATATCGCGCCGCAGTCAACGTCCCGCGCCAGACCTGACCGCGACGGCGCCAGCCCGCCGCGGAGCGAGAACGCGCGTTCTGAAGCCGCGGACCAAGCGCGGGCGCGGAGCCAAAACAGTCAAAAATGACCGTTTTCGTCCGCAAGTGACTGATTCCTCGTTCAAGACGGTCAACTCTGACCGTTTTGCGATTTTGGAGCGACGGCCGCGAGTGTGTGGCCTTCCCGCCGGCTCACTTCTTCGCTGGGGGCAGTTTCGCGCTAGGAGTGCTGTCCGCTTTCAGATCGCCCAGGGCGTATTGGATGCCGGCCAGGAAGTGCGCGAGCAGAGGCGCGTTCCAGAAGACGGGCGCGCCATGCCCCAGCGAGCTGTAGAATACGCGGCCCTTGCCATAGGCGCGGATCCAGGTCACCGGAAAATCCTTGTCCGCCATGCGCACCGGCAGGATGTGGTGGTTGGGAAAGAACCCGGTCTTCTCCACGTCGATGCTGAGGAGCACGTGGAGATGGTCGCGCAGGGCCGGCTCCTGGAACTGGAAGGCCTGGTCGGCGATCTGGAATTCCTGGCCGTGAAACACGGCATTCAGCGGGCTCTGCGGATCCTCCACCTTGACCGTCATGACCTCCCCGTCCCAGGGATGTCCGCCGTTCTCGGTCGCGCCCAGCATCTGGCCGAAGGGCGGCCACTGGTCGTAGACGGGATACTGCACGAAGGTCGCGATGGCATCGTGAATCCCGACGAAGCCCTTGCCGCCGGCGATGAAGGCGAGCAGCGATTTCTTCAACTCCGGGTCTTCAAACAGCACGCCTCCCGTATTCAGAAAGCAGATGGCGTCGAACTGCTTGATCCGGTCCGGGCGGAACATCTCGACATCGTCGCTGAACACCGCCTCGAAGGCGCCGGTCCGTTGGCCCATGAGACCGAACGCGTAGTTGGCGGCCGGAATGGTGGCGTAGGAACTGCCGTGCCACGGATGGCCGTCGCGCATCTCCAGGTTACTCACCAGCAGGCGGCGCGGCCGCTTCGGTTTGGCGGGCGCCTTGGCGGGAACGGCGGCGTCCACTTTCTGCTTCTGTTCAGGGGGCAGCGCCTGGCCATAGAGCAGCGTGAAACCAAGCGCGCCCAGCAACAGCAGGTTGTGTCTCATGATGAACGACTTCGCCCATAAGTGCATCGGCTTCAGCGTTGCCACAGAAAAGGACTCCGTGCCGGAGGATGCAGGCGCCTTTGCCGTTGCTCTTGGGGGAGCGCACGATGTGGAGAAGGAAGGGTGCCAGGCCTGCCGCCGTGCCCACTCGCGCCCGACGCCGCGGCTCACTTGTCTGGCATGGCGTTGTAACGGGGCCCTGGAGCTTGAAACGGAAGGTCCGGACAAC
>JBEKHU010000034.1:0-11109 GCA_050012115.1 Bryobacteraceae bacterium
CGGCGGCCGCTTCCCCAGCGGGCCGTTCCGTCGAATGCGCCGTTCCGCGGCGGCCGTGGACCGCGTCACCGGGGGCGCGGTTCAGCCCTGGACCGCCGCCTGCCTGCAATTTGCGCCGGGTGCCGGGTTATGGTGTGCGGCCGAGTTCGCCACTGCCACGGCCTATGCCATCTGGGCTCCCAAGCTCGAATCCGCATTCCGGCTCCTGGCCGATTCGGGGCTGGGCGGCCTGCGCAGCCGTGGCTTCGGACGCTCACGCACGCCGGACTTCCAGGCTGGCGTCCTGCAGGAACTCCTGCTGCCAGACATTCAACCCGCCCCCCCTGCCGGTCCGGCGGCTGCTCACCGCTCCTGGTGGATGCTCTCGCTGTTTTCGCCGGGGCCGGCCGACGAAGTCGAATGGGGCAGTGGCAACTACTCGTTGGTCGAGCGCAGCGGGCGTAGCTCGTCGCGCGCCATGGCGGGGCAGATGAAGAAGACCACCCGCCTGGTCGCGGAAGGCTCGCGCCTGGTGGCCCGGGGCGCCCTGACCGGTTCCATCCGCGACGTGGCGCCCGAAGGCGCGCCGCACCCCTTCTGGCGCGCTGGCTTTGCCGTGGCCCTCGAACTGCCTGGAGGGAACGCCGTATGACGGAAGATCTCTTGCAGGAAGTTCAACCGCCGGTCGAGGCCAGCCCGCTTCCGCCGCCCACCCGCTATCGCCTGACGGTGTTGACGCCCACTCTGGCCGGCGACGGCCAGAAACTCTCGCCCATTGACTACATGGTTTGGAAGGACCAGGTCAATGTGCTCAATCAGCGGCGCATCTTCCGCCTGCTGGCACGGGGCCCGCGGATCGAAAGTTATCTCGGCCAGTTGCGCAAGTCCGAGAAGCTCGATTTCGCCTCCTGGGGTGGCTACGCGCAGAACTACGCGCTGCGGCGCATCGCGTTCGACGACCCGGCCAGCGCCGAGGTTTACGACCGCGCGCCCGCCGACCTCTGTTCCATCCCGACCTTCGCTTCGAACCTCAATGGAATCTACCTTCCAGCGAGCATTCTGAAGGGCGCCCTCCGGCTCGCCATGTTGGTGGACCGGGTCTCGGAGGGACAGATCAAGGCGGCCGTGGAAAGCCTCAATTCCGACCTGCCGCGGCGTGCGGCCGGCAACCTCGAAATCGCCGTGCTCGGCGCGGCGGGTGCAAGCCGCACCCGGCCCGTGCGGCTGTCCGACTCGCGCGCCATATCCAATTCAGCGACAAAGGTTTATCTGCTTCGGACCGCGACTCTGATCGAGCGTGGCGCCAAACTCGAAGCCGGTTGGAAGGCGGCGCGCGGTTCGGTCGCCTTCAACCGCGCGCCGGATGCCGCTCCGTTTTTCGCCGAGATGGCCGTTCCCGGGACGGTGTTCGAAGGCGATTACCGCCTCCCGCTGCTGTTCCGGCATCCGGAGGCTAGCCGGGCGCTCCGCTGGAAGGGCCCCGCCTCCAGTTCCGATCTGGTACGCGCCGCCAACCACGCCGCAACGTTGTTGTTGAATGCGCACCGGAAATTCGCCGACACGGCGGGCCTCGCGCAGATCATCGCCTTGTGCGACGCGCTGCTGAAACGGGTCGCGGAGGCGCAGGCTGCGGGCCGGTTCCTCACCTGCATCGGCTGGGGCACGGGATTGCTGGCCAAGTCCGTCTGGACCGCGGCCGCCGAGCAAAGCATTCGGGAAGGGCTGGGGCGCTTCCCCGGTTATGAACAGGCCCTGCGAACCGGCCTTCCGTTCCCCAAGACGCGGCGCCTGATCATTCGCAACAACCGTCCGGTTTCCATGCCCGGCTGGGTGGAACTCGAATTGCTGTAACTCTTTGCGGAGGGTGTTATACCCCCGCAAGTACTATAACGGCATAGGACTTCGAGTTGCGGTGCCAACTCCAACGGCATGCTAGAATTCATGGTCAGGTGGAGGCTTTTCAGGCCGCGCGGAGGGGCGTGGCTGAGTTGCGATGTATAACGCGTTTTTTGGATTTCGGGAAAACCCTTTCAACCTGAGCCCCGACCCGGCTTTCCTCTATCGCAGCCCGCAACACGAAGAGGCGCTGGCGAATCTGATCTACGGGGTCCACAGCCGCAAGGGCTTTGTCGTGCTCACCGGCGAGGTCGGGACGGGGAAAACCACCATGCTCGAGTGCCTGCGGGACTACCTCGAGTCTCAATACGTGGAATTCGCCTTCATCTTCAATTCCCGCATCAACGTTGAGCAGTTCTTCGAGATGATCGCCTACGATCTGGACCTCCGCTGTTCGGCTAAGTCCAAGACCGAAGTACTCTTCGCCCTCAACCAGTTGCTCGTCCAGCAGGCCCAGGAGGGGCGGACGACGGTTCTGATCGTCGACGAGGCGCACAATCTCGACTGGGACGTCCTGGAGGAGATTCGCCTGCTCGGCAACCTGGAAAACCCGCGTCTGGGCAAGCTCCTGCAGATCATCCTCGCCGGCCAGCCCGAATTGGACCGCAAGCTCGACCAGCCGAATCTTCGCCAATTGAAGCAGCGCATCGTGCTGCGCTGCACCCTGCGGCCGTTCCGGGTCCAGGAGACAACCGAATACATCAGCTCGCGCATGGAAAAAGCGGGCATGCCTCACCAGACCGTCTTCCCGGACGAACTGATCCGCGAGATCCACCTCCGCAGCCAGGGCATCCCGCGCCTGATCAATACCCTTTGCGACAACCTTCTGTTGACGGCCTTCGCCGTCGAGCAGCGCGTAACGGAACTGTCCATGCTGGACGAAATCTGCCGTGACATTCGGCTGGAGTGGCCTGGCCACCATCTGCGGCCGCGCGGCGATTTGCTCATGCCGGCCGAGAGCATCGAACACCCCCTCATCTAGCCTGCGTTTCCCTGCTTCCGCCGCGCGCGTCGCTGCGCGAGGCCTGCGCCCCTCATTCCGTGATTCCAATCCCGCAGCGGCACGGCATTTCGCTTTGTTTTAAGCCGCCGGGTGAGGCGCTCGGCGCTGTGTTAGATTGAGCGGTGGCATGAGCGAGAGTGCAGAGTTGCGCAAGACGCCACTGAACGAGGTGCACCGCGCTTCCGGAGCGAAGATGGTGGACTTCGGGGGTTGGGACATGCCCGTGCAGTACTCGGGCATCCTGGACGAACACCGCGCAGTACGGACCGCCGTGGGCTTGTTCGATGTCTCCCACATGGGGGAAATCGAGATCCGCGGCCCCGAGGCTTTGACCCTCGTCCAGCGCGTCACGACCAACAACGCGGCCAGGCTCCAATCCGGCCAGGCGCAGTACTCCGCTCTGCTCTATGAACACGGCGGGTTTGTGGACGACATCCTGGTCCACAAGGTCGCCGCCGACTGCTTCTTCATCTGCGTGAACGCCTCCAACCAGGACAAGGACTTCGAGCACATCCGGGCGCAGAACCGCTGGAACTGCACCGTGGAGAACGCCGGCCCGCGCTACGCCCAACTCGCCATTCAGGGGCCCCGCGCCCAGGCCACGTTGCAGAAGCTGACCCGCACCGACCTCGCCTCGATCCGTTACTACTGGTTCACCGACGCCGAGGTCTCCTCCGAGCCGGCGCGCATCGCGCGCACGGGCTATACCGGCGAGGACGGCTTTGAGATCTACGTCACGCCGGACCGCGCCGTCGCGCGCTGGCGCGAGATCCTGGAGGCCGGCCGCGAGTTCGGCATCAAGCCCGTCGGCCTGGGCGCCCGCAATACTCTTCGTCTGGAAGCCAAAATGGCCCTCTATGGCCACGAGATCGATGCCTCGATCACGCCATTGGAGGCCGACCTGGCCTGGATCGTCAAATTCGATAAGGGCGATTTCACAGGCAAGGCGGCCTTGGAAAAACAGTTGTCGGAGGGAGTGAAACGCACGCTCGTTGGGTTCGAAATGCGCGGGAGAGGGATTGCCCGCGACGGCTATGAAGTGCGCCTGAACGGCTCGCCCGCGGGGTGGGTTACCTCCGGCGGGCCGGCCCCCTCTCTGAACAAAAACATCGGACTGGGTTACCTGCCCGCGGCCCATGCGCAGGCGGGAGTGGCCATCGAAATCCTCATCCGGAACCAGCCAGTCGAAGCGGTGACGGCGCCAACGCCTTTCTATAAGAGAGCCAGATGAACTACCCCGAGAACTACCGCTATACCAAAGAACATGAATGGGTTTGCGTGGAAGGAGATGTGGGCACCGTCGGCATCACCTTCCACGCCCAGAGCGAACTGGGCGATATCGTCTACGTCGACATGCCCGCCCCGGGAACGGCCGTGCAATCCGGCGAGACGCTGGGCAGCGTGGAGTCGGTCAAGGCGGTCAGCGACATCTACTCGCCCGTATCGGGCGAGGTCCTCGAGGTCAATGAGATCCTCAAGGACGCGCCCGAGAAGCTCAACGAAGACCCCCACGGCGGAGCGTGGCTCGTCAGGATCCGCCTCACCAGCCTGCCGGAAGTCGAAGACCTGATGGGCGCCGCCGACTACCTGGCTTACGTAGGCAGCTGACGCGCGGGCCGCTCCGTACCACCGCGTTACAATGTGGTTTGCAGTTCCCCTGCCAGAACTCATTCCACGCGGAACAGGTAACCAACCTTGCGCTACTTACCGAAGTCTGACGCCGAAAGGCGTGAGATGCTCGACGTCTGCCGACTCGGCTCGCTCGAGGATCTCTACGCCCATCTCCCGGCCGAAACGAAACTCGGCCGGCCCCTCGCGCTGCCGCCCGGCAAGTCCGAATACGAGATTCTCGACTACTTCAAGGCCCGTGCCGCGGACAACGCCTCCGGCTACGCTTCTTTCCTCGGCGCCGGCGTCTATTCCCACTACCGCCCCGTGCTGTGCGACGTCGTCGCCAGCCGCGGTGAATTCCTGACCTCCTACACGCCCTATCAGGCCGAGATCGCACAGGGCACCCTCACCACCATCTTTGAGTTCCAGACGATGGTCTGCCAGTTGACCGGCATGGAGGTGGCCAACGCCTCGATGTACGACGGCTCGACCGCCGTGCCCGAGGCGGCCTTGATGGCCATGCGCATCACCGGCCGCGAACGCGTCCTCGTCGCGCGCTCGGTCCACCCCGAGTACCGCGAAGTGCTCGACACCAGCGCCCGCAACGGCCGCTGGCAGGTCGCGACTTTCGGCCACGACGCGGCGAGCGGCCGCCTGGACCTGGCCGATCTCGAGTCCCAACTGAATCGGGAGACGGCCTGCGTCATCGTCCAGTCCCCCAACTTCTTCGGCGTCGTTGAACAGCTCAAGCCAGCCGCCGATCTGGCCCACAAACACGGCGCGCTGCTGGTCATGGTTTTCACCGAGGCCGTCTCGCTCGGCTTGCTCGAACCGCCGCGCGAGGCCGATATCGTCGCCGGCGAATTGCAGTCCTTCGCTATCACGCCCAGCTACGGCGGGCCCTTCGCGGGCATCATCGCGACCCGGGAGAGCTACATCCGCCAGATCCCCGGCCGCCTCGTCGGCCAGACCAAGGACGCCGCCGGCAATCGCGCCTTCTGCCTCACGCTTTCCACGCGCGAGCAGCACATCCGCCGCGAGAAGGCCACGTCCAACATCTGCACCAACCAAGCCCTGATTGCCCTGATGGCCACGGTCTTCATGTCGGTCTATGGCAAAGTCGGTTTGCGCGAATTGGCCGAGCAGAACCTGGCCAAGGCGCACTACCTCGCCGGCGGCCTGCCGCGCCGCTTCGACGCTCCCTTCTTCAACGAGCTCACCGTCCGGTGCCGCGGCCGTTCGCCCGAGGCCGTGAACGCGGCCTTGCTCGACAGGAAGATCATCGGCGGCCTGCCGCTGGGCCGCTTCTATCCCGAACTCGGGAATTGCCTGCTGCTCTGCGCGACGGAAATGTCCAAGCGTGCCGACATGGATCTCGTGAAGGAGGCGCTCCAGGCATGATCCTCAAATCGCGTTCCCACATCACGCAGAACGAGTCGCTGCTCTTCGAAATGTCCAGTCCCGGCAAGAAGGGCTACCAGCTGCCGCCGCTTGACGTTCCCGCCGTCGATCCGGCCGCCGCCCTCGGCGCCGCCAACGTCCGCGCGGAAATCGAAGGCTTCCCCGAGGTCAGCGAAGTCGAGACCCTCCGCCATTTCACGCGCCTCTCCACCTGGAATTACGGCATCGACCTGGGCCTGTTCCCCCTGGGCTCCTGCACCATGAAGTACAACCCGCGCATCAACGAGGCCGTCGCCCAAATCGACGGCCTGGCGTGGCCCCACCCCTACCAGCCCGAGTCGCTCTCGCAGGGCGCCATGGAGATCATCGCCGCTCTCGAATGCTCGCTCTGCGAGATCTTCGGCATGGACGCCGTCACCCTCCAGCCCGCCGCCGGCGCGCACGGTGAGTTCACCGGCATCATGCTCATCCGCAGCTACCTGCAATCGCTTGGTAACCCGCGCCGGGTCGTGCTCGTGCCGGATTCCGCCCACGGCACCAATCCGGCCACCGCCGTGATCGCGGGCTACGAGGTTCGCAACATCCGCTCCAACGACCAGGGCATGGTGGACCTCGCGGCGCTCGAGAGCTCACTCGACGACACCGTCGCGGCGCTGATGGTCACCAATCCCAACACCCTCGGCGTCTTCGACGAAAACATCGCCCGCGTCTGCGCCCTGCTGCACTCCAAGGGCGCTTTGGCGTACATGGATGGCGCCAACATGAACGCCCTGGTCGGCATCTCCCGCCCGGGCGACTTCGGCATCGACGTGATGCACGCCAACCTGCACAAGACGTTCTCCACGCCCCATGGCGGCGGCGGGCCCGGCGCCGGTGCGGTCGGCGTCCGCTCCCACCTCGAGCCCTTCCTGCCCTATCCGCGCATTCGCAAGACCCCGCACGGTGCCTGGACCTGGGATTATGACCGCCCGCGTTCCATCGGCCGTGTCAAGGCGTTCTTTGGCAACTTCGGCGTGCTCGTGCGCGCGCTGGCCTATATCCTCGCCCACGGCTCGGCCGGCCTGCGCAACGCCACGCTCGACGCCCTGCTGAACGCCAACTACATCCGCAAACTGCTCGAGCCCTACTACCAGATCGCCTACCCCGCCCCCTCGATGCACGAGTGCGTCTTCAGCGACGCCCGCCAGGCCGCCCACGGCGTCAAGACCGGCGACATTGCCAAGCGCCTCATCGACTATGGCTTCCATCCCTACACCGTCAGCTTCCCGCTGATCGTCCACGGCGCCATGATGATCGAGCCCACCGAGACCGAGCCCAAGCTGGAGCTCGACCTCTTCTGCGATGCCCTCATTTCCATCGCCCGGGAGATCGAGACCGACCCTCAGCTCGTTCTCGATGCGCCCCACCTGACCCGCACCTCGCGCGTCGATGAGGTCGCCGCCGCGCGCAAGCCGGTGGTGCGTTGGAAGCCCGCCTAGCCGCTGGCGGTGCATCCTGTCACACCGCTGCGATGTGCCAACCCATTTTGCAGGTTACTTTTAACTATTCATAATCGGCGGCGCGGCGCCGGGCTGTGGTCGCGCCGTGCGCCCGCCCAAGCTTCGAGGCCGCTTCGGGTTCCGGCGCACTCGGTGTAAACTGTGGGCGTGAACACGGATGACCCTATCTCCGAGGCCGGCCCTTTGGCTGAACCGACGATCTGGCTGTCGGGGGCCGTCGTCACCTTGCTCAACAAGCTGGTGTTTCCACCGCTCTGGATCGGCATCAATCTCGGGCTTCTGGCCTGGGCACTCCCCAACGCCGAGGGCCTTTCCATCGCCCCCGATTTCCGCCTGCTCGCCGGCCTGTTCGTGGCCGCGACGGTGTTCATGCTGTGGTTCAGCGTGCGCCTGCAACGGGTCGGCTACGCCGGCCGGACCCTGGTCGTGGCCAACTACTGGCGCGAGGCGCGGATCCCGTTCGAAGACGTGGCCGCCGTCGAGCCCGTGTGGTGGTACCGGCGCCGCCTGGTGCGCATCCGCTTCCGCAACCGCACGCCCTTCGGCACGGTGGTGTACTATCTGCCGAAATGGGGGCCGCTCCGGCTGCTGCTGACCCCTCCCCACGAGGAACTGCGCAGCATTCTCTCTTGACGCGCCCCAATCGCCCTCCGCAATGCCTCGCAATACGGGATTTATCTCGCCACGGTCTCAGAGGCTCTTGAGCCAGGCGACGGTGGCGGGCAGGTCCTCGGCCTGACACACCAGCGAACCGGGCACGATGGCGTCGGCCCCGGCCGCGCGCAACTGGGCAACCGTCTCCCGCCGGATGCCGCCGTCCGCCGTCACGCACACCCGCTCTCCGGCCAGCCGCTTCACGGAGCTCAGGCGCTCATAGATGCGCGGGTCCGCGGCCTGGCCCTTGACGCCCACCTCGGTCCCCATGACCACCACCGTGTCGAGCAGCGGCAACAGATCCCGGATCGCCGCCACCGGCGTGTCCAAAGCCAGGGAAAGGCCCGCCTTGCGGCCGCGCGCGGCCAGCGCTTCGAGCACGTGCTTCGCCCGCTTGCCGGTTTCGAGCGGTACCGTGACGCGGTCCACCCCAGCATCCAGGAACGCCCCCAGCAGGTCCAGCGGGCGGGTGGCCATCAGGTGCAGGTGGAACTCGGTGGTTGTCAGCTCGCGCAGCCGCGCCAGCAGATCGGGGAAAAACAGCAGCGTAGGGACGAAATGCCCGTCCGCCGCGTCAAAGTGAAAGCAGTCGGCAAACGGTTCCAGCCTCCGGATCTCTGCCTCCAGGTTGGCCAGATCGGCCGACCAGAGCGAGACGTCCAGGCGTAGCGTTTGCACTTCAAACGCATGGTAACATTCAATTTGAGCCACATGAAACCGCTAATCCTACTAACCCTTTGTACCCTCTCCGCGCTGGCCCAGGCCCCGGCCAACCCGCCGGCCGCCCCGCCCGCCAATCCGCCCGTTGTCGCACCCGGCAACCCATCGGCCCCCGCGCCGGACAAGCCCGCTGCGCAGCCCCCTGCCGCGCCCGCGGTGTCCGCTCCCAAGCCGGCAGTGAACATCCCTCCCGAAACAATCGTTGCCACGATCGAGGGCAAGGCCTGGACGCGGGCCGAATTCGACGCGCTGCTCCGCAATCTGCCGCCCGATTCGCAAAGGAACTTCAAGGCCAACAAGGAGGGCTGGCTGGATCAATTCGCCCTCATGAACCGGCTGGCCAAGCTGGCCAAGGAGGACGGCGTCGACCAGCGGGAGCCCTTCCGGCAGCAACTGGAATACAGCATTCTGCAGTTCCTGGCGCAGTCCTATATCGATGTCCGCGCCGCCTCCCCAACCCTCACCGATGAGGAAATCGGCAAGTGGTTCGAAGCCCATAAGAATGAATACAAGCGGGCGCGCGTGCTGGGAATCCAGGTGGCCTGGGGCGGGATTCCGAAAGAAGGGGAAAAGGCGCGGACCGACAAGGAGGCGCAGGCGCTCGTCGACGACATCCTGAAGCGCGCCAAGGATGGCGAGTCGTTTGCCGAACTGGCGAAAAAGTACTCCGACGACGTCCGCTCCAAGGCGAAAGGCGGCGAATTCCCGCTGGTCCGTCCCGAGGATGCATCGCTCAACAGAGAGATCAAATCGGCTATCTTCACGACCAAGGTCGGGGAGCTGACCCGCGTCGTCCGTCTGCCCGCCAGATTGTACATTTTCAAGGTGCTGGAGTTCGTGGACCCGGCGCAGCAGGAACTGCGCTCGGAGATCGTGAACAAGATCGGACAGGAACAGTTGATCCAGTGGATGGACAAGACCCGCAAGGAAGTGAAGGCCGAGATCAACGCCCCCGCCTACTTCGGTTTGCCGGAAAAGAAGTAGCGGCGCGGCTGGCGTCCCTGCCGCCGTTGAATGGCCGGAACCTGAACGTGGAATGGCGGCCCGGGCTGCGCGCCTGGCGCGGCCGGCTGCTGGCTGGCGCGGCCGGCCGAGCGCGGGAGCCGGGAGCGGCTGTCCACGCCGCCAGCCACATCCGCAAACGGCGGATGATCTTCGATCTGGATCTGCGCCGGAACCCCTCCGAACTGAGCCGCATCCTGGTGCACGAGGTGTTCCATTTCGCCTGGGTGCGGCTGTCGAACCAAACCCGGCGCTCGTGGGGGGCGCTGCTGCAGGCCGAAATGGGCCGGCGGGCCTGCGGAGAGCTGGGCTGGTCGGCGGAGTGGAGGAAACACAGGCTCGTCGCCCTCGGCGGGTCCGCGCCCGCCCGGCTGTGGAGCGAGTATGCCTGCGAGAGCTTCTGCGACACCGCCGCTTGGGCGTACGCGGGAGCGGGCGAACACGACGAGTTCACGCTCGCGCCGCGCTGGAGCGAGTCGCGGCGGGCGTGGTTCGCAGCGCTGGAGACGCGGCGCCCGGCGGGCCTGCGGATCTAGCCCAACCGGATTCACCTCAGGCGTCACATCCCGCCGCCCCCAGATCGCCGTTTTGGGGGAGCGGGACGGACAGTTTTACGGGTCACCGGCTACACGACCATGTGGGTTGGGCGAACCTGCCACGGGTTGCACGGATGGAGACGCTTCACTCGAGAACCTGGATCTCGGGGTAAAGCGGGGATGAAACCTCGAGCCGCGAAACGCTCGCCCGCTTGAGGTACGTGTCGAAAAAGCTGTGCACGCAGTAAGCCGTAACGGCAAGCTGACGACGGCCGTCGATACCGACAATCCCCAACAAACGGAGCGTCCGCAGCACGATATGGCTTTTCAGCAGGGCCCCATCGTCACTGAAGAGGAAATGGCTCGCGCCCCGAATCACGATGCGCAGCCGTCCATCCACAGGCAGGCGATCGTAAATCGACTGGATATTGGCCAGGATCTGACGGGTCTCCGGGCCGGAAGAATGGATCTGGTCGCTTAGGACGAACATGAACGGCTGATGGAGGCCCTCCCGAATGACGCTGCCGAATGGGGCACCGTCCAGATCGATGCCGGCCTTGCACCTGGAATCCTCGTGGCAAAACTGGGCGGCTGACGCTCCACCAAAGGAGTGGCCAAACACTCCCACGCGCGTCAGGTCGAGCCGCCCGGTGAACTTTCCGGAGGCGTCAGAGCTGTTCAACCGCTGCAACCGATCGAGTACCAAGGCGATGTCGGCGGTCCACGCCGACAGTAGCTTGTTCACACAGCGCGCCTGCTCCAGATCCCCCAATCCAAAACACAGCTCCGGGTTATTCTCCGGCGTCCT
>JBEKHU010000035.1:0-6231 GCA_050012115.1 Bryobacteraceae bacterium
ACCGCCTCTCATGGATCAATCAAAAAGGAGGTCTATCCCATCCAATGAGTGCTCTTCCTATCGATTCGGCGCGGCATTCGGCGCCGACGGCGGCTCCAACTGTGCATGCCGCACCCGGATTCCGCGTTCAGAGCCGCATCGTGGACTTCATCACCGCGGAGCGGACGCAGTTGATGAACATCACGGAGCGGGTTAACGAAATCGTGCGCCGCAGCGGCATCTCCGACGGACTCGTGCATCTGCAGTCGCTTCATACGACGACGGGGCTGGCGATCGGCGAATGGCAGGACGCATTGCTGGACGACTTCAAGGGGTTTGTGGAATCCTTCGTGGCACGAGACGGCGACTACAAGCACAACGACCCGGCGTTCTCCGATTGCGAGCGCCAGAACGCCGACTCGCATCTGAAGGGGAGCATCTTCGGCCAGACGCTTCTACTGCAAGTGCGGAACACCGCGCTGCTGCTGGGCACGTGGCAGAGCCTGATCCTGGCTGAGTTCGACGGCCCCCGCAGCCGTTCGGTCGCCGTGCAGGTCAGCGGGATCTAAGACAGTTCGTCGCCCCCCCCCAACCGATCAGCGCCATGGCAAGGTATTTCACTTTGGAGCAGGCTTCCCGGCTGCTTCCTGAGGTGGACCGGCTGTTGCGAGGCGCCGTGGAGGCGCGCGCGCTGTATGGGGATGCTGAGACAGCATTCTCCGCTCTGCAGAGTCGCATTCAGACGATGGGCGGCGTTTCCGTGGATCGGGAAAGCGTTCGCCAACTCCAGGAGTCTCGCACGGCAGCCGCGAGGAGTCTGGGAAAGTGGCTGCAAGCCTTCACCGAGCTAGGTGTTCAGGTGAAAGACCTGGACACGGGGCTGGTCGATTTCCCCACGTTGTACCGCGGCGAGGAAGTCTTGCTTTGCTGGAAGCTGGGTGAGGCCGCCATCGGATATTGGCACGGCGTGGAGGATGGTTTTCGAGGCCGCAAACAGATTGATTCGGCGTTTCTCAGCCAACACCGCGGCAGCGCCGAACAGTAATCGCTGCGCACGCCTTTTGACACCCGTTTCGCCGCAACCCTAGACTGGTTAGGGGAGACGCGAGATCGAGTCCCCCCCGCTTTCTGAAATGCTGCTGGCCAAAGAGTTCGTTGAGTACCTCGGGCGGCAGGTGGCCGTCAGGCTCGCCTCCAACATGATCGAGATTTCCAATCGCGCCGCCGTCGGCGAGTTGCTCGTGAACATCGTCATGGACGAGATGATGGTCGAAGACAGACTGAACGACGAGGTGCGGACGATTCTCGAGGAGTACAGCGTTTACATGGCGAACAACGCCATCAGCTACTCCGAGATGTTCCGGCGCATCAAGAACCAACTGGTGCAGCAACGCAAGATCGTCAGGGCGGCGGGACGCGACACCGGCGACCCGATGAGGCTGAGCCGCGATAAGGTGAACGAGATCTCGCACAAACTGCTCACGGCCCTGAAGAAATCGCGCGAGTGCCGCATCCGCCGCAATGAGAACGATCTGCGGTTGGAGATTGTCCGGATCATGTCGGACATCCTGCAGAACGAGGACAAAGCCGACAAGGCGGCGCGCGCCAAGATCCGCACCTTGAAACGCGAAGTGCTGGACGGCACCGAAGAGTGGGACCTGCTCCACAAGCGCTACTATGCCGACGAACTGCGGAACTACGGCATCGACCTGACGCATTAAGACTCGCCTCGCCGCCACATTGGCCGGAACACGACGGTCCGCGCGGCAATCTGAACCGTGTGCGGCGGAGAGCCGGTTGCGCATAGAATACGTCTCGTGTCCTCCCCAACCGCAACGCTTTCCGTCACCGGCAGCCTGAACATGGATTTCGTCGTTCAGGTGGAACGCCTGCCCGCGCCCGGCGAGACCGTCCTGGGTCACGGTTTTCAGATGATTCCCGGCGGCAAGGGCGCCAACCAGGCCTGTGCCGCGGGCAAGCTTGCACGCGACATCCGCGTACGCATGGTCGGGCGCGTCGGGTATGACCCGTTCGCCGATCATCTGAAAGCCAGCCTGGCTGCGGCGGGAGTCGACGTTACCTCCGTGCACGCCACTGACTCGCAGCCGACCGGCATCGCCCAGATCTGGGTCGAGCGCGCGGGCCAGAACTCGATCGTCGTGGCGGGCGGCGCCAACGGCGAATTGTCCCCCGCTGACATTGAATCCGTACGCAGTGTCTACCTCTCGTCCACCGTTTCGCTGTTTCAGCTCGAGACGCCGCTGAACACAGTAGAAGCCGCTCTGCGGGTTGCACGGGAAGCGGGCGCGATGACCGTGCTCGATCCGGCTCCGGCGCGGCCGCTGGCCGGCGCGCTGTTGGCGCTGGTGGACGTGCTCACGCCGAACGAAACCGAAGCCTGCATCCTGTTGGGGCGAGAGCCTTCGCGCATTGGTCTTGATGAGGCGCGTGAAATGGCCGCCGAGTTACGTAAGCTGGGGCCGCGAGCGGTGGTCGTCAAACTGGGCGACCAGGGCTGCCTGTGGGCCGACGAATTCACAGACCTGGTTTCTCCCGGCTTCCCGGTGGAGGCCGTGGACTCGACCGCCGCGGGCGACACCTTCAATGCCGCGCTGGGCGTTGCATTGTGTGAGCAGATGCCCCTGGAGTCGGCCCTGCGTTTCGCCAACGCCGCGGCCGCGATCTCCGTAACACGGCTGGGAGCGCAATCGTCGGCGCCTTCGCGCAACGAGGTCGAGGCATTTCTCAGCGAGCGGGGGAACGGCTGACCTCGAAGACTCGCCAATCCGCGTTTTCGTAAACGGGCCGCAGCCCTGGCAAGGTTCCACCCGACGCCAGGACGATGAAGTCGATGCCGGCCGAGGCGTACTCTTCGGCCGTGCGGAATGGGGGCTGCGCCTGGTTTGCCCAGCTCCAGCGCCGCAGCCATTCCCGCGCAAAAGCCCAGTTCTGATTCACCTGGCCGCCGCCCTTCCAGTCCACGAAAAGGGCGCGCTGCGCCTCGACTCGGAAGATCCCGGGCGTTACCTGATGGCCTGCACCGGCGAAGAAGAACAGTGCGTCGGGCTGCGTCCCGGTTCGCGCCCAGGCGGAGAGCGATGCGAGTTGCGGCGTATGCAATTGCGGGTAATTCGCGAGTTGACCCAATCCAGGAATCAGGAATGCCGCGGCCACCGGAACGAGCAGCGCCAGCGCGCATTTCTGCCAGCGTGCCGTCCCCTCATGCGGCAGCGCGGCCGCCAGCGCCGCGGCTAGCGAGAGGCAGACCACAATTACCAGCCGTTTCATCACGACGGGATCTTGCGCGGCATTGGTGAAGAGCTCAAGCACCAGCCGGTTTGCTGGGATAGCGATCACCGGCAGCAGCCAGGCGAAGCTCTCCAGGCGGGATCCCCGCCGAGCCGCTGACCACGCCGCCCCCGCACCCAGCACGACCGCGAAGAGCGTGACGAGAATCACGCCCCGCGCGGGCTGAAACTGAGACATCATGCTCCAGTCCAATACGTTCAAAGTCAGCCACGAGAGCACGATCGACAGCAGTCCATACAAGGTCAGGCTGGCGCTCAGCACGGCCAGTTCCCTGGTGAGCTGTTTCCGAAGCCTGAACCAGGCGCCTGCCGCGAAGAGCCCCAGCAGGACGTACTGCCGCAGCCACTCGCGCGGCCAGAGATCCACCCAGTTGTAGGCTCCGCGGTGGCGCAACAAAGAGATCAACTCGGCTGGGATGCGAGTAAAGAGTGGCTGCGCCTCGTGCTCGCCCGCCTGCAGCGCGGCGAAAAGCAGCAGAAGAAAAGAGGCGCCGAAGAAAGCGATCGGCACGGCGCGCACTGCCTTCAAACGCTGGAACAGGAGCGCATAGACGAGCACCGCCAGCCAGTACGGCGCGCTGGTCGGCGCATGATAAAGCAGCGCGAGTCCTGCCAGCACGGCCGAGACGGTCCATCTGCCGAATGCGCCATAGCCGAGCGCGGCCAGAATCAGCAGAAAAGCGAAGGCGCGCGGCACAGGCTCATATTCGAGGCTGAGAATCTCGGGTCCGCCGATGGTTGCTCCCAGGCCAAAAAGGAAGGACACGAAAATGGCGCCCAGCCTGTTCAGGCCGGCGGCCGCCGCGAGCAGGAAAACGCCCGCGAGTCCAAGGAAGCGAAACAGCAGCAATTGCGCGTCCAGAATGGCGTGATAGCCAAGCCCCGTCGAGGCATGCAGCGCGCGCGCGATCTCATCGTAGACGGTCCACTTCACGTGGGGATAGGTGGCGACGAGGTCGCGTGCCAGAGCCGAAGGATCGTCAAGATGCTGGAGGATCGCCACATAGGTCTGGCTATCCTGCTGCAACCAGGTGTGGCCGGGGAAATGGAGATACGTCAGGAGCGTGAATGCGCCAAGCGCGAGCGCCGTTGCCGTGTGCGGTCGGGTCACTGTTTGGGAGTCTTTTCCAGTTGCTGCTTAGCCCACACGCGTCCAGGGCTTAGCGCCAGCGCCTTCTCGATTGTCTTTCTCGCTTCCGCGTTGCGGTTGAGCTTGCGCAGCACGATCCCCTGCCAAAGCCAGGCGTCCGCATTCTTGCCGTCGAGCTCGATCGCCTTCTTGATATCGTTGAGTGCCTGGGCCGGGCCGCCGCCGAACTGCGCGGGCAGATAGTAGTTGCCGACACCCTTGCTGAGCCAGGCAATGGACGATTTGGGCTGCTGTTGAATGGCCTTGTTCACTTCGTCCATGGCGCAGCGGCCGTAGCGCATTGCGAGAAACAGGTTGCCGGGGATGGTCTGCGCGCAAAGAGTGCCCAGGAGGCGGTGGTACTCGCCCCAATACGTGTTCAGCTCAACCGCGCGCTTCGCATAATCCATCCCTGACTCCGCAATCGCGCTCGATCCCTTCTTGTCGCGCTGTTCCATCAGCACTTCCGCGTGCAGGCTCGTCGCCAGCGCGGCCAGATACTGCAGATTCGCGTCCTTGGGACTCTTGTCCGCCCGGGCTCGCGCGCCCTGCGCGACCATTTCCAGCGTCCTCCGGTCCTGCGTGTCGCGGACCCTCCTCCAACCCTCTGGAGTCTGGTCGTCGGCGATCGCGGGCGGAGCCGAAACCGCTGACAACAGACCGAGCAAAAACAGCAAGAAAGCGGAAACCCGCATCGACGTCATAATCATATTGTAGAGACGTTCCGGCCGCGCGCCGGGGTTGCCTTTTTCGTCCCCCACGCGCCGCGACTGCGGTTTCAAATCGCCGCCAGTCTGCGGTGCACCAGTAACAGATACAGCGCCAGCGCGCCCAGTATCGCGCCGTGCGCTCCGACGACCGCTGGAGCGCCGAATATGGGAATCAGCGATCCGGCGACCAGGCTTCCCAGCGGCATGCCGCCGCGGAAAGCGATGTTGTAAATACTCATCACGCGGCCGCGCATGTTGTCGGTCGCGATCAACTGCACCAGCGAGCTCAGCATCGCGAAACACGTGATCAGCGCCATGCCTCCGAAGAACAGGAAGACACATGAAAGAACGAGCGACTTGCTCCAGGCGAAGGCGCACACGCAAATCGACAGCGCCAGCAGTCCCAGCAGCGCCAGGCGCCCCAGCCCTGTCTTGCGCCCGAATGCGGCCACCACCACCGCGCCCGCGATGGCGCCCAACGCTTGCACCGAGAGCAGAAGCGTAAAGGTTTTCACGGTGCCGTGGAAGATGTCCCGAGCGAAAACCGGCAGGAACGTGAGAATTGGAATGCCCAGGTACGTGCAGGCGAAAGAGACGCCGAACAGCAGCACCATGTCCCTGCGCGCGCGAATGAACCGGATCCCCTGCCGCATGCTCTCGAACACCGTGTCGGTCGTCTTCGGGAAATCGTAGCGCACCGAAATCAGCAGCAGCGAAACGATCACCGCCACGAAGCTGACGCCGTTCAATCCAAAACACCACGCCGCGCCCAGCCCGCTCAGCGCCGCGCCGCCC
The DNA here is from genome assembly GCA_050012115.1 of Bryobacteraceae bacterium. Taxonomy (GTDB): domain Bacteria; phylum Acidobacteriota; class Terriglobia; order Bryobacterales; family Bryobacteraceae; genus CAIVVT01. The sequence goes on from JBEKHU010000035.1 coordinate 5,922, forward strand.
AGCAGCGGGCCGACGAGGCGCGCCAGGTTGAACTGGATCGAGTTCATCGCAATCGCCTGCGGCAACTGCTCGCGTGGCACCAGCGCCGGAATCAACGACTGGTACGCCGGCGCTCCGAACGCCTGCGCCACGCCCGTGATGAACGACAGCGTCAGGATGTGCCACACGTGCACGCTATGCGTCGCGAACAGAGCGCACAGCACGAAAGCGCAACTCATCTGCACGAACTGCGAGCCCAGCAGCAGCCGGCGCCGGTCGATGCGGTCCGCGGCCACGCCCGCGAACAGCGCCAGCGTGAAAATCGGCAGAT
>JBEKHU010000035.1:6247-17304 GCA_050012115.1 Bryobacteraceae bacterium
ACGAATCCAGCCCCACCCAGAACGGCGAGCCGCCCAGCAGCAGCACCAACCAGCTTTGCGCCAGCTTCTGCATCCACGTGCCGATGCTGGACGTGCACGCGCCCGACCACATCAGGCGAAAGTCGCGCGATCGGAACGGCTCGAAGACTTTGGTGAACACGCTTGGATTCCCGCCCGGCCGTCAAGCCAGCGATTGCGCCATCTGAACCAGGCGAAGCCGGTTGCCCTGATTCTCGAAGGGCAAGTTAACGATCCTCACATTCAGCCTCTTCAACTCCTCGCAAGCGGCGTCGAAATTCGAGGATAGCAGCAGGAGTTCGGCAAGGGCGGTGCTGGGATATGGGCGCTCCTCCGAAAACCGCCGGTTTGCCCTGCCTGATCGCATTCCAATAAACTGCTCTCTTAGTCTTGAATGTTGCGATGATCGCCTGCCAATGCTAACGACGGCCGATCCACGGCGCCGGCCCTGCAACGGCGAGGAGTCCGTCGCGCCCGCGGTCACACCGATGCCGGCGAGGCTGAATCTGGGCCGGCGCAGCCCGCCGCCGCCGATTTTGGGAGAAGCATGATTGCCACGAAAGGAACCGCTCGGTTGGCTTTTCACCCGATGAGCGCGCCCGATTACGTGCCTGCGGCGTTTCTGCGCGAGCTGCAATTGAGCCGCCTCAGGAGCATCGTCACCCGCGCCTGGGAGCGTGTCCCGCTCTACCGCTCGCGCATGAACGAGAACAACCTGACGCCCGACGACGTTCGTTCGCTCGACGACATCGCCGCGCTGCCCTTCACCGTCAAAGCCGATTTGCGCGACACCTACCCCTTCGGCCTGTTCGCCAGTCCCATGGAGGAGATCGTGCGTCTGCACGCCTCCAGCGGCACGACCGGCAAACCGATCGTGGTCGCCTACACGCAGCAGGACGTCGATGTCTGGACTTCCGTGATGGTCCGCAGCTTTGCCGTCTGCGGTCTCCACCACGGCGACATTATTCAGAACGCCTACGGGTACGGGTTGTTCACCGGCGGACTCGGCGCGCACTACGGGGCCGAAGGGCTTGGAGCGACGGTGATTCCCATCTCCGGCGGCAACACCGACCGCCAGATCATGGTCATGCGCGACTTCGGCGTCACGGCCATCTGCTGCACTCCCAGCTACTTCCTGCACTTGGTCGAACGCGCCGCCCAACTGGGCATCGACATGCGCGCGCTGCCCCTGCGCGTCGGCGTCTTCGGCGCCGAGCCCTGGACCGGCGCCATGCGCGAGCGCATCGAAAGCCTCACCGCCATCCAGGCCTTCGACATCTATGGCCTCTCCGAAATCATCGGTCCCGGCGTGGCCATCGAGTGTCCGTGCCAGGGCGGCTTGCACATCTTCGAAGACCACTTCTACCCGGAGATCGTCGATCCTGACAGCGGCGCGGTGTTGCCCGAGGGCGAGGAAGGCGAACTGGTTCTGACGACGCTCAGCAAGCAGGCCATGCCGATCATTCGCTACCGCACGCGCGACATCACCGCGCTGATCCCTGGCGCCTGCCCGTGCGGACGCTCGCTACGCCGGATGAAACGCATCTCCCGGCGCAGCGACGACATGCTGATCATCCGCGGCGTCAACGTCTTCCCGTCCCAGGTGGAGGCGGCGCTGCTGGATGTGGAAGGCACGCTGCCGCATTACCAGATCATCCTCACCCGATCCCACGGTCTCGACCAGATGGAGGTACAGGTGGAGGTGACGTCGGAAACGTTCAGCGACAAGATCGGCGCCCTGGAACAGCTCAACGACACGATTGCGGATGCATTGGAACACGTGCTCGGCATCCGCGTGGAAGTTACGCTCGTGGAGCCGCACACCATCCAGCGCAGCGAAGGAAAGGCCAAGCGGGTGATCGACCGCAGGTTGCAGCCATGAAGCTCCAACAACTCTCTCTGTTCTCCGAGAACAAGCCCGGCCACATGATCGCGCCCTGCCGCCTGCTGGCGCGCGAGGGAATCGACATCCGCGCCCTATCGCTGGCCGACACGCAGCGGTTCGGCATTCTGCGCATGATCGTCTCCGACTGGCAGCGGGCCAAGCGCCTGCTGGAAGACGCGGGCTCGGCCGTGAAGGTCACGGAGGTGGTGGCGGTGGAGGTGCCGGACCGGCCGGGCGGGCTGGCCGGCGTGCTGGATCTGTTCGAGGGCTCGCGCATCAACATCGAGTACATGTACGCCTTCCCTTTCCTGCGCGGAGAACGGGCGGTCCTGATCTTCCGCTTCGGTCAGCCCGATGCCGCCATCGAAGTGCTCCAGGCGGGCGGTATCAGCGTGCTCGACAGCGGCGCGCTCGACCTGTAGCCGCGTCCACCCGCGATCCCGTCGCCATCGTACGAACGACTCTCGGGACCGCCCCCGCGCGCCGGCCGGTGTATGCTCTAACGGAGCACGGAGTCTGCGAAGAAAGGGGCCCAGTTCCCAATGACCAGAAGAGAGATCCTGGCGACCATGAGCGCGCTGGCCGCGCCCGCGGAAGCGGCAGCGGAGAATCCGGTTGACGCGAAGCCCGACACGGCCAAGTCCGAGCGCGCCGTGAAGGTCGATTTCCGCTATTCACCGTTGCAGTGGCAGACCGCGTACTGTTTCCCCGACGACCCGCACAAGAGTCTGGTGGACCAGTCCGGGCGGTTGCTTTACGGCAATCCGGGGCGAATGTCCTCCGACTTCTATCCCACCATCGTGGAGTTCTCGCTGTTGGGCATGGAGAACGACCACGTCGTCCGGCAGGAACTGGAAGCGCCCGGCGTGCCGATCGTGCACACCGTAGTCGAGCGGCCGAGAGCGCGTTTCGAGTTGATCAGCTTTGCGACGAAGCGGGCGGGCGAAGGCCGGGTCGACAACGTGCTGATGCGCGTGACGCCGGCCGCCGGGAGCAAGGGGGAACTCAAGCGCGCCGGCCGGGCCGTGCCGATCGTGACCATCCGCACCCGCCAACCGCTGGAACGAATGAACGACGGCGTTCTCATCGGCGGCGACCCGAAGACGCAGTTGCTCGTCTGCAGCCACGAGTTGCGCATCGAAGACCGGGGTTCCTCCTGGCGGCTGTCCCTGCCGGCGCTCGAACTGCCGGCCGAGATCCTGCTCCGTTTCCCGCAGGAGGGCCAGAAGGTCGAGTTGGCCAATGGTCAAGCGCTGCTCGAAGAGGCGCGGGCCTATTGGAAGAATTGGCATCCGTTCGGCGGTGCGGTGGATTGGGAGTTGCCGCGCCCCTACGCGGACTTTCTGACAGCCTGCTCGCGCAACATTCTGCAGGCGCGCGAGGTGCGCAACGGCCGCCTGACGTTCCAGGTGGGGCCGACCTGCTATCGCGGCCTGTGGGTGGTCGACGGCAACTTCATCCTCGAAGCGGCGCGCTATCTGGGCTATGACAAAGAGGCACGCGAGGGCCTGCAGACCACCTGGACCTACCAGCGGCCCGACGGCGCCCTGGACGCCGGCGGCGGTCCGGAGCACTACAAGGACGCCGCCATCGCGATGTTCTCCACGGTCCGGCAATGCGAACTGGGCCAGGACTGGACCGATTTCCGTGAGCTGAAGCCGCGCATCGCCCACGCGGCCGAGTTCCTCGAATCGATGCGCGACAAGGGCCGCGCGGAGGGCTCGCCCGCCGGCAAGTACGGCCTGCTGGCCATCGGATTCTCCGACGGCGGCTTCACCAAAGGCAACGAGTTCACCAATCCGCTCTGGTCGCTGGCCGGGCTGCAGGCGGCCACGCAGGCCGACGGCGGGCCTTCGAAAAACGGTCTGGAACGCGCGGCGAAGTTCCACTCGGAACTGCGGGCAGCCTTCGAACTGGCGGCCCGGAAGGAGATGCTCCGCCATCCCGCCGGGTTCGATTACCTGCCGATGGTGATGCGGGAAGATCCGGCGTGGCAAAGGAACGAGTGGGAGCGACCGCGCGCGCAGACGGCGCAGTGGGCGCTTTCCCACGCGATCTATCCGGGCCTGGTGCTCGAGCGCAGCCATCCCGTGGTCCGCGGCCACATCGCCCTGATGCAGTGGTGCACGAAGGAAGACGTGCCCACCGAAACCGGGTGGTTGCCGCACGAAGGCTTGTGGACCTACAACGCGCCGTTCGTGGCCCATGCCTACCTTTGGGCGGGCGAGCCGGCGTGGGCCCGCCGGACCTTCCACGGCTTTCTGAACCACGCCTCGCCGCTGTACTGCTGGCGTGAGGAACAACCGCTGCGCGGCGCCACGGTGGCCAACTACGTCGGCGACATGCCGCACAACTGGGCCAGCGCCGAGTGCGTGCTCTACCTGCGCCACATGCTGGCGCTCGAGGACGGGGCCGCGTTGCGGCTTGTCGAGGGCCTCGAGGCCACGGAACTGGCACTGCGCCAGCCCTACCGCCTGAAGCAGACCCCGACGCGCTTCGGGCGCGTGAACCTGGAACTCACACCGGAGGGCGCCGGGTGGCGGCTGAAGTTCGAACGCGGTCCCGGGCCGGCGCCGCGCTCGGTCCGGCTACCGGCCGCACTCGCGGGCCTGAAGTTCGCACGAGTCAAGGGAGCGCCGGCCAAGCCCGGGGCCCTGGGAATCGAGGTCGAACCCACCGCCGAGGCGTGGACTGCGGAGTGGGGCTGGCAGGGCGAATAATAGACGAAACTACACGGTTCCCCAGCTCCGGAACAAGGCGCCGCAACTTGGACTGTGGGTACCGAACGGCTGTCTGCTCGCGCGCAAAAACAAAAAGTGCGAAACAAAGCCAATTGTCTGGTTTGCTTTTTATAATGATTGTCTTAAGCTGTGAAAATTCGCCAAATGTTCGCAATTGTCAAAGAGCGGGGCCGCCGGGGCGCGCAGGCAGGGGACCGGCCGAGCGACAGCGGGTCTACACCCAAGAGCATAGACCCGGGTGTCAAGCGAATTCTGGACGGGCGGGGCGGCTGGCGCGTGCAGAAAAGTAAAAATGAGGAACAAAGCCAATTGGCTGATTTTCATTTTATAATTATTGACTTAGGCTATGAATATTCGCTAAACATTCGCGATTGTCAAAGAGCGGGGCCGCCGGGCCGCGCCGGCTGGGGACCGGTCGAGCGACGGAGGGTCTACACTCAACAGCATAGACCCGGGTGTCAAGCAGATTTGGGGCGATGAGGCGGCGAACGCTGGAGCTTGGGGGCGGAGAGAGGCCGTCGCCCTCCAGGCCGCGGCTAGGCCGCGCGGGACAGGAATGGCAGGGCGCCAACCGCCCCCGGCCGCCGGAAGCGGCGCCAGAAGACCTCAGCCAGGTTGAACAGCAGCGCGCAGCCCAGCAGAGCCGGCCACAGCGTCAGCCAGGCGGGCAAGGCGCGCGCCGGCGGGCGGAAGAGCTGCGCCGGAGTGGGGTTGAACAGACCCCCGGTCCAGGCCGCCAGGTCGCGCAGCAATTTCTCGTTCTGGCCGCTCGAGGTGAGTTCCGGTTCGGGCAGGTAGAGGCCGGTTTCCGGGAACAGCCGCGACTCCTCCAGCGGACGTACGCGGAACAGCCCGCGCCGCGCCCCGATGGGGAACGCCGCCTGGTACTGCCCTTCGCCCACCTTCTGGAGGCTCAGCGCGGTTTGGAAGCCGCCCGGACCCAGCGCGAACAGGCGCGGCGGCAGCTCCGGCGCCTGCGCGGGATCCGCCAGCCGATACTCCACGATCAGGCGCGAGGCCGCCGGATCCCACTCGAGCCGCGATTCCCCGGCGAGCGCGTGCGGCAGCAGGTCGCGCGCCACGTTGGCCCAGAAGCGGTCGTAGCCTTTCCACGAGACCCACGCTTCGCCCCAGCGCGACTTGGCGTCCGAGGTGAACACTGCCGTCCGGCCCAGCCCGTACTGCCAGCGGACGTAGAGCGGATCCTTCTCGGCATCGTCCACCGCCAAGATCAGGGCCGCGGCGCGCTTGGCCTGGAAGCGGACGTAGCCCTTCAGCGCCGGCGCGTTCTCCAGGTCGAGCCCTTCGAGGGTCTCCACCTGCCGCAGAATGCGCGGGTGAACCGGCTTCTCGACGGTCGTGGAACCGGTGTGCTCCATGACGTCCTTCACCAGCAGTTGCTCCAGGCCCGCCGGTTCGGTCAGGAAGTAGGCCCGGCCGCCCGCCGATTGGGCGATCTTCTCGAGGTAGGCCCGGTTCACGTCCTGACCGAGGCCGACCGTAGAGATCGTGACGCGCTTCTGCTGCGCATCCCGCGCCAGGCTCATCGAATCGCCCTCCTCGGAGATGCCGTCGGTCAGCAGAACGATGTGCTTGTAGGCGCCCTGTGCGGCCTGAATGCGGCGGTAGGCCTCGGCCAGCGCCGGCGCGATCTGGGTACCGCCGTCGGCGACGATGCCCGCAATCAGGCGTTTGATCATCGTGCGGTCCTCAGCCCGGCGCACCGGCACGGCCCACTGGTGCGAGTTGTCGAAGATCAGGACGCCCACCTGGTCGATGGGACGCAGGTTCTCGACCACGCCGGTGGCGGCCAGCCGGGCCAGTTCGATCTTGCGTCCCTCCATGGAAGATGACTTGTCGAGGACCAGCACCACGACTGCGCCTTCGGGAGTGCGCGGCGGCGCCACGGTCGCCGGCAGGGTGCGGTCGAGGGGGTCGTTTTGCGGGTCCTTCTTCTCCACCCAGATGTTCTTTTCGCCCCCGATGACCAGCAGGCCTCCGCCGCGTTGGACGAACTTCTCAAGCTCCTTCTTGCGCGACTCGGGAAGAGCGGCGAGGTCCCAGTTGTTGAAGACCAGCAGTTGGTAGTCGTCCAGACGCGCGGCCTGCCAGCTCGTGCGGCTATCGACTTCGAAGTGCGCGGCCGTCAGGGTCGCCACCAGGTGCGTCTCCATGCCGGGCGGGTCCTGCGACAGGAACAGCAGGCGCGGAGAGCGCAGAGAGATCGCCTGGGCGAAGCGAGCTTCCCCCAGTACGCCCGCGCGGAGGGCGCCCGTAAGTTCAAACGCGCCCGGCGTGGAGAGAGAAGCGTAGGCACGCACGTGGTTCTCGCCGGCCGGCAGGCTGACCACGCTGGAGCCGATGGAGCGTCCGTCGGCGGTGAGATCGAGGCGCGCCTGCGCCGGCTCGGGCGTGCTCACCTCGAGGTCGATCGGGAAGCGCTCGCCGGTGAAGGCCGAAGCTGGAAAGCCGACCGAGTCGATGCGGAAGCGAGGTGCCGTGCGGCCCTCGAGCGCCACCGTGTCCACCGGGATCCCAAGCGAAGCCGCCAGTTGCGCGCCGCGCGCGGCCGAACCCTCGTTCTCCACGCCGTCGGAAAGCAGCACCAGGCGCGGCACGCGGCCCGCGGGCAGCGCCCCGGCGGCTTCCCGGATCGCGGCCTCAATATCGGTGGCGCGTCCCTCTTCCCCGGCCGTGTTGTGGAAGCGCCGACTCGCGCGCTCCGTGGTGTCCACCGGGCGCAGGGCGCGGGCGAACGGCAGATCGCGCACATCGTTGCTGCCGCTGCGCGCGCGGGCGGCGGCGGCGAACTGGCTGGCGCGGGCCAGCGAGTTCTCGGGGATGCTTTGCGATGTGTCGATCAGCAGACCCACGGCCTGCTTGGTCTCGCTTACCGGCAAGCGTGGCTCCAGGAAGGCCAGCACACAGGCGGCGACCGCAGCGCCCTTGAGGACCAGCGACGGAATCTGGCGCCGGCTGAACCATGCGCGCGAGCGGCCGAACAGCCACCATTCGAGAACGATCAGGGCGAGACCGGCCAAGGCAAACCACTTCCACAACTCGCGCGGAAGAGCCTCCGGCAGGGTCGTGCGTGGTACCCCGCGCCGGACGCTCGCCGGGACATCCCAGGGATAGGCGCCGTATCCGGGCAGGACCAGGGAGTAGGAACGTTCATAGGCACCGGCGCGCACGCGCACCGCGCCGCTGCGCGGCGTGTAGAGACGCAACGTACGGCCGTCGAGCGTGTACGGCACCGGGCGGGCGTTCTCGTCGACCACCTGCAGGCGCGATATGTCGACGCCCGCCGGCAGCTCCATCTGCAGCGCGCCCGGCGCGGCGGCGAGGGTCCCGCGTTCGACCAGCGCTTCGGGCGCGAGCGCCTCGAGCAGATTGGCAAACAGCAACGGGGCCGCGACCTCGGAGCGCAGCGCGGTGCGCTGGGGATGGAAGCCCAGAACCGCCAGTGGCGGCAAAGGGCCGTGTTGCAGCAGGGCCGCGGCGACCGGTCCTTCCGGCGTGCTGGCCACGAGGGTGGCGCCCGGAGGCGGATCGAAAACGAGGGAACCCGCGAGCTTGAGGTCGCGCGAGCGCAGTCCGGCACCGAGCGGCGTCTCGTTGTGCCATTGGGTCACGACCAGTTCGCGGCTGACCATCCGCGCCGGGATGGGCGAGGCGGAGGCGGGCGGCGCGATCCACAGGCTCGGGCGCTCGGGCGGTTGCGGGGGAGCGAATCCGTCGATGACAATCACGCCGGCATCGGGAGCGGGCCGGTACGCCGCCGGGGACAGATATTGCGGATCGAGACGAGGGTCGGAGGAGAAGATGGGGCGCAGCAGGCCGGGCGTGGCGGAGTAGACAGCGATGCGCAGAGGCTGCGCGGAGGGCACCTCGAGTGTGACGCTGTCGTCGGCGGGCAGCGCATCGGAAGGGCTCATCCGGGCCTCGATCCAGCCCGCCGCGGTGGTGCGGATGTCGAAGGTGACGGAGGATTCGGTGTGCGGCGCCAGCAGCATGCGTCGCGCGCCGGCCGGCGAACCGCCCAGCGCCACGGCCACTTGCACGGCCCGGGGCAGCGAGCCGTAGTTCCGAAGAGCGAAGGTGGCCTGCCAATGGGAGACCTCGCCGGGGACCCGCTGCAGCGAGGCGGAGACGAAGCCGGCGTTCGGAGGCGGCGCGGAGACCGGCAGATAGCGGAAGTTGGGCGGAAGCTGGAGCGAGGACGGGTCTGAAGCGAGCCGGGCCGCGCCGGCGTAGGCAATCTCACCGGGCTCGCGGCCTTCGAGACGCTGGGATTGGCGGGCCAGGGACAAGGCCTGTTCCAGGTCGAGCGGGCCGGCTGCGGGGAACGACCCGCGAATGGCGGTTTCCAATTCGGACCGGCTGGACTCGAAGCGCGTGGCCGGTACGGCCTGCGAACCCGCGCGGATCACCATCACGCGGTCCTGGGAGGGCAGCGTGCGAAGCCAGGCCAGCGAAACGCGGCGGGCCTCTTCTGAAAGATCCCCGGCAAAGCCGGCTCGGGCCGAGAGATCGCCTCCGCGGCCGGGAGCCGACATCCAGGCCGAAGTGTCGAGCAGCAGCACGTGATCGCGTCCGCCGAACAGGCGCGTGCCCCAGCGCGGCTGCGCGATGGCCAGCAGGAGGCACAGAATGGCGAGAAGCTGCAGCAGCAGCGACCAAGGCTGGTCCACGCGGCGGCGGCGTTTCTGCTGCACGGCCTGCAGCGCGTTCTGCCAGAAGCGCAGTGTCGCCACCGTCAGGCGACGGCGCGACCGGCTCAGCAGATACAGCGCCACGGTGGCGGCCCACGCGGCCGTGAGCAGCGAGAAGAACTCGACGAGCGAGAGGTTGGCGAAGAACAAGAGCTAGCGCCTCCCCGTGGGCGTCAGGCCGCGCAGTGCGTCTCCAACTTCGAACTCCAGCGCGCGGCCCACCGCGTCGTCGAGCGACAGGGCCGTCGAGAAACCGCAATAGCGCCCGCCGTTGCGCAGCGCCAGGCGCTCAAGCGCGGAGGCGTAGCGGTCGAAGGCTTCCGTGCAGGCGCGGCGCGCCGCCGCGTCGAGTGACAGCTCGAGCAACGCGCCCGTCTCCGCGTCTTCCAGATGCACGTCCCCCTCGGCCCCCGGCTCGCGCTCGGAGGGCGACCAGACTTGAATCAACATCAGCTCATGGCCGAAGTCGGACAGGTACTGCAGTGGGCGCAGCACGTCGGCGTCGTCGAAGAAATCGGAAATCACGATGGACAGACCCGCGCCGGTGTAGCGGGCCAGAAACTGGCGCGCGGTCTCCATGAAGGCCGAGCGGCCGCGCGGCTCCAGCGCCACCAGAAAGTCGGTGACGGGGCCAAAACGGTGACGGCCTCCCGAAGCAAGGCACGCCTCATCGAGCGCCTCGTGGAAGGGCTGGATGAGTATCGCGTCGTGCCGCACCAGACCGACATAGGTGAGAGCCGCCGCCAGACGGCGCGCGAACTCGAACTTGGTGACCTCCCCATCTCCCGCCCCGGCCGCCATCGACGCCGAAGCGTCCAACAGTACGCGGATCGGGGTGCGCGGCTCGGTCTGGAACATCTTCAGAAAGAGCTTCTCCAGACGCAGGTAGGCGCGCCAGTTCACCGCACGCAGGTCGTCGCCCTGATGGAAGCGGCGGTGGTCCAGAAACTCGATGCCCGGGCCGGAATAGCGCGACTCGTTATGGCCGCCCACCAGGCCGCGGAACGACTTCTGCCAGTGGATGGTCAGGCGCTCGAGGCGTTCGAGAAGCTGGCGATCGATTAAGGGCGCTGGCATTGGCTCCGGTAACCCCTATTGTGACAGGGCGGCACCGAGCGTCCGACGGGACAGACCGATTACCGCTTCATTGCAGGATTGGGGGCCGGCCAGTCCCGGAATCGGATTATTATTGAGATTCGGAGCTTGAGAGTCGAACATGCTCATTTGGGATCGCATCTGGATCGCAATCGTCGGATTGGCTTTCCTGGGCCTCGGGCTGGTCGCGAAGGACTTCCGCTGGGGCCTGCGCTCAACCGGACCGTCTGCGCCGGCGTGGGTTGGCCGGCTGTGGTTCGTCGGGCTGGGAGTGGCGCTGATCGTAGCGGCCTTCCTCATTCATCCGAGCTGAGGAGCGAGTTACGACTTCGGCTGGCGCGCGGCGACGGCGGAGATCAGCTCCTGGAGCAGCGTCTCGGGAGTCTGGCCGTCGGCGTGAGCGTCGAAGTTCAGAATAATGCGATGGCGCAGGACCGCGGGCGCGACCTTGCGAATGTCGTCGCTGGCGAGATGAAAGCGGCCATTCATCAGCGCGTAGACGCGGCCGCACTCGACCAGCGCCTGCGCCCCGCGGGGCGACGAGCCGTAGCGGATGTACTTGTCGGCCAGCGGGTGGGCGCCCGCGCTGCCGGGTTGCGTGGCCAT
>JBEKHU010000036.1:0-10976 GCA_050012115.1 Bryobacteraceae bacterium
ATCGAGGCCGCCGGGCATTTCCAGGGTCAAGCCGACGAGGGAAAAATCGTGCATGGCGGGATGGATGTCGGCCAGGCCGACACGCAACTGAATCTCCCCGCCGCTACCTTCGAGGAACTGATCGAGCAGGGCGATGAGGCGCTTCTTCTCCTCCAGCGCGCGCATCAGGTCGCGCAGATGTTCCTTGGTGAGGTGGAGATCCAGACCGACCAAGTTGGAAGCGCCCTCCATGTAGACCAGGGGCGCCAGACCGATGTCGAGCAGGCCCTGGTCGTAGAGCACGGTCAGCCGGCGAAGCAGGGAATCGTAGGCCGACGACTCCAGATGAAGCAGCCGCTCGAGCTCGCGGCGGATGCCGCTGAGGGTCCATCCGGAGAAGTTGCGGTTCATGTAGTTGCGGATGGAAGCGAGTTCGTCCTGGGTGGCGGGCTCGGCGAGCTGAGCGACCTGGCTGCGCACCATGCGGTCGCGGGTGACAACGACCATCAGGACGCGGGAAGGAGGCAGCAGGACGAACTCGACCTGATCGAGCACCTGGTCATGGCCGGGGATGGCGGCGGAAATGCCGATGTTGCGCGTCAGCTCGGTCAACAGGTGCGAGGCGTGCTCGGCGCGGGCGTCGAGAGTGCCCTTATTCAACAACTCCTCGCGCAGGCGGGAGAGCTCGGCGGCGAGGATGCGGCTGGCGAGGTAGGGCCGGGCGAACTCGCGGAAGGCCTTGGCCGTGGGAACGCGGCCGGCGGAGGTGTGCGGCTGGTCGAGGTAGCCGTGATCGGCGAGTTCGGCCATGATGTTGCGGATCGTGGCCGCGCTGAGACCATCCTTGCGGCGCCGGGCGATAGTGCGGGAGGCCACGGGCTCGCCGGCCTCGATGTAGATCTGCACCAGCGAGTGCAGCACCTCGAGGGAGCGCTGGGGCAGGGCGGTATCCGAATCCATGGGCGCGCGGGACATGCTTCCTTGAGACATCATGGTATGGTAACGCGAGGCGCTGCGCAAGGGCATGAAATCAGTGCCGCGCGCGGGCGGAGGGCGCGATCAGGCGTTGTGGAAGAGGACTTCGGTCTCGGGCTTCAGCAAAACCCAGAAGGTGTAGAGCCCAAGGAGCGTGCCGATGGGCACGTGCAATAAGGCGAAGGCGGCGAAGATGAAGCCGACGATGCGCGCCCAGGGGCGGAGGTTCAGCAGCCCGTAGCCGAGAAGCAGAGCGGGCATCGACAGCAGCAGCGTGAACACGGTGAGCGCGCCGCCGATCAGGGCGACGATGTGCATGGGAACCAGCGCCTCGTCTCCGCCGACGCCCAGAACCGAAGACACGGCCATGCTGCCGCCGAGTATGGCGAGGGCCGCAAGAAGCCCAAGGACGCCGAAGAATATGTTCAGCCATCCGAGGATTTTGACGTGAGATTCCATGTATTCCCCCCTGGCGATCCCCACACGCCGATTCTACGACAAGCCCAGACCGCAAAGACCGGGACGTAGATCCACCAACGACGGGAGGTGGAACCTTGCCACACGCCGGTGGCGCGGTATTCGGCGAGAACGGCGTAAGCCAGGGGCATCAGCGCCACCCAGAGAAGCCCGGCCGCGGAGGGCTCGACGGCGAGGAGCGGCAGCAGCCAGGAGAGATACCAGGGGTGAACGTTGGCCGCCACGAGCAGCATGGCGGCGATGAACTCGAGCGCGACGCGCTCCAGATCCGCGCGGCGCCAGACGGCGAGAATCGCGAGGGCGCCGATGAGCGCCAGGGAGAGCCGTTTGGCGATGACTCCGTCGTGCCCGCTGAGCCACCAGATCACGCCAAAGAGACTGTCGTTGTTGCGCCATCCGCCGAGGAAACCGGTGGCGAAGTTGGCGTTGCGGCCGAGCAGATCGGGCAGGGCGGCAGCGTAAGGCCAAAGGAGCAGAAGCGCCAGCGGGAGTCCGATGAGAAGAACGCGCCAGCGCGGACGCCACCAGGGACGCAGGCCGTGAGTGGCGAACAAAGGTAGAAGGAAGAATGGCCAGTACTTGATCAGCCCGCCGGCGGCGAGGAGCAGGCCGGAGAGCGCCCAGCGCTGGCGGCGCGCTGCCAGAAGGGCGGCGAGGAGCAGGGCGGCGAGACAGGAGTCCATGTGGCCTTCGCCCCAGAATTCCACCCAGTTCAAGGGGCACCAAGCCCACACGAGCACCCGCTCGAGGGGCTGACCGCGCGCTTTGAGAAGCAGAAGGAGCAGGACGATTGTCGCCAGATCTCCTAGCAAAGAAGGAGGTTTCATCCAGAGGAGCTGGTCCTGGACATGGCCCGGCGCGACCCAGCGGGCCAAGCGGTAGGTCCAGAGCTGCACCTGTTCCCAGAGCGGGCCGTAAATGGCACGGATAGCGTGGCCGGCGATGTGAGGATAGGTTTCGTCACGGAGAGATGCGAGGGTGGGATCGTCGGGGGTAACCAGATAGGGGTTCTTGGCGGCGGCCTGCACCTGACCTTCCCAGCGATAGCGGTACAGGTCCTCGGATAAAGAGGGGAGTCGCGTCAAGAATATGGCGCGGGGCGCGAAGGCCACCGTGGCAATCCAAACACACCCCAAAATGCCAAGCGATCTAGTGCCTTTTTGGAGGACGCTATGGACGCCGATCAGATAAAATAGGGATGCGATCAGAAGCAGGCCGACGGTTCGCCCGGCGCGCGACCCCAAGTCGTCAGCGCAGCCGAGGGCGAAAGCGGCCGCCAGCAGGCCCGCTCCCCCGAGAGCCGGCTGGACCCAGCGCAGCGATATGAGTTTCAGTTTGCCCACTCTTGCGTTCCTCGCTCCATCTCAGGTGGATCGCTGGAGCCGCGCGCTGTCGGATGACAGCTTCACGGGCATACACCGCCTGGCGCTGTTCGACTGGCTGCTCCTGGTACCCTACTTTACCCTGCTGACGATTCTGGCGATTTACGGCGCGCATCGATTTCTGGTGGTGTACGGCTACCTGAAGACGCGAAAGCGCGTGCCGCGGACGCCCGGCCGGCGATTCGAGCAGTTGCCGCGAGTGACGATCCAACTGCCGCTGTTCAACGAGCGGAACGTGGTGGCCCAGCTGCTGGAGGCCGTGCTGAAGGTGCGCTACCCGCGGGAGCTCCTGGAGATCCAGGTTCTGGACGATTCGACCGACGACACGCACCCCTATACAGAGGCGCTGGTGGCGCGACTGAAGGACCAGGGACACCCCATCGAGTACGTCCACCGCACGAACCGCAATGGTTACAAGGCTGGCGCGTTGCAGGAGGGGATGGCGCGGGCCAAGGGCGAATTCCTGGCGATCTTCGACGCCGACTTCATCCCGCCCGAAGATTTCCTGGAAAAGACGGTCGACTTCTTCGCCGATCCGAAGATCGGCGTCGTGCAGACGCGCTGGACGTACATGAACCGCGAACACAGCCTGCTGACCGAGGTGCAGGCGCTAATGCTCGACGGACACTTCGCGCTGGAGCACGTGTCCCGTTACGGCCAGGGACTGTTCTTCAATTTCAACGGGACGGCGGGCATCCTGCGGCGGGCGATGATCGAAGACGCGGGCGGGTGGCAGCACGACACGCTGACCGAGGACTCGGACCTGAGTTACCGCGCGCAGCTGAAGGGCTGGCAGTTCATCTACCTGCCGTGGATCGAGTGCCCCAGCGAGCTGCCGGTGGACACGTACGGCTTCCAGGTGCAGCAGCAGCGCTGGGCCAAAGGGCTTACGCAGTGCGCGCTGAAGCTGCTGCCGAGGATCTTCCGCTCGAAAGAGATCTCGCTCCGCGAGAAGGTCGAGGCGTGGTTCCACATGACGCCAAACATCAGCTACCCGCTGATGGTGATCGTGTCGGCAATGATGCTGCCGGTGATGATCGTGCGGTTCTACATCGGCTGGCTGGACATGCTGCTGGTGGACGCGCCGCTGATCGTGTGCAGCTTCTGGTCGGTGGTGACCTTCTATCTGCTGGCGGAGCACGAGCTGTACCCGAGAACGTGGAAGCGGTCGGTGCTGATTCTGCCGTTCCTGCTGGCGATGGGCGTGGCGCTGACCATCTCGAACACGAAGGCGGTGATTGAGGCCCTGCTTGGCAAGCAGTCGGGCTTCGTGCGTACGCCGAAGTACGCCCCGCGGGCGGCGGGCGCGCCGCTGGGCGTGGCCTACCGCCGCAAGAGCGGCTGGCTGCCGTTGGCCGAAATCGCCATGGGCACGGGTTTCCTGGCGATCGTCTACTACTCGATCGACGTGATGAATTTCTTCGCGCTGCCGTTCCTGCTGGTCTTCGTGTGCGGCTACTTCTGGGCCGGTTTCAGCACGTTGTGGCAGGAACACAAAGCCAAGCTGCGCTTCGAGCGCGAAACCCGGCGCGTCGAAGTCGAAGCAGTCAGTTAATACGCATTCCCACAATCGATTTCGCGCGCCGGCGGGAAACTGCTAGAACGGTAGTTCAAGCAAGTTATCCATGAGCAACACGAACGCCACATCGACCACCCGGCGCGACATGCTGAAAGGCGCGGGCGCGGCGGCATTCACGACGCTGATTTTCCCAAGGATGGCGCGCGGCGCCAACGACCGGATCACGGCGGCCTTCATCGGCACCGGCGCGATGGGACAGGGCAACGTCGGCTATGCGATCGAGACCGGGCTGGTGCAGGCGGTGGCGATCTGCGACGTCTACCAGCCGAACCTCGAGAAGGGCCTCGCCGTCGCGAACAAGCGGGGGCAGAGCCCGAAGGCGGTGAAGGATTTCCGCGAGATCCTGGCCGACAAGTCGATTGACGTGGTGTGCATCGCGACGCCCGACCACTGGCATGCCTACATCATGGTGGAGGCCTGCAAAGCGGGCAAGGACGTGTACGTGGAGAAGCCGGCATGCGTCTACGTCGAAGAGGGCCAGAAGATGGTGCAGGCCGCGCGCAAGTACGGGCGCGTGGTGCAGGGCGGCACGATGCAGCGCTCGGGCGGGTACTTCAAGAAGGCGGCCGAACTGATCCAGGCCGGCGAGATCGGGCAGGTCACCTTCTGCCACGAGTGGCAGGCGGAAACGACAAAGAAAGAGGGGTGGGGCAGGCGCAGCGGCGAGGTCCCGCCCGCAGGTCTCGATTGGGATCTCTGGCAAGGGCCGGCGGCTGAGAGGCCGTACAGCCTCAACCGCTTCGGGGTATCGCCCGACCGGTGGTCCACATTCCGCTATTTCTGGGATTACGCCGGCGGCGCCATGACCGACTGGGGCGTGCACCTGGTCGACCCGATTCACCAGGCCATGGGCGAGCCAATGCCGAAGTCGATTGTCGCGCTGGGCTCAAAGTTTTATGTCGAGGACGACACGGAAACGCCGGACACGATGCAGGCCACTTTCCAATACGAGAAGTTCCTCTCCACGTACGAGAGCCGCACCTGCAATCCGATGCCAATGTTCGGCCAAGACTACGGGACCTCGTTCCACGGGATAACGGGCACGCTGGTCGTGAACCGCGGCGGAGTCTGGGTTTACGACATTAAGTCGCAGGAACCGACGAAGAAGTGGGATCGCGAGCAGGACAAGGAAATGGGTCCGATGAATGTCCCGCACTGGAAGAACTTCATCGAATGCATCCAGTCGCGCGGGACGCCGATCAGCGACATCGAGCGGTGCGTGCATTCCAGCGTCACGTGCATCCTGGCCAACCTCTCCATGCGGTTCAACTCGCGCCTGGACTGGGACGAAAAGGCCTGGACGGTGAAGCAGGAAGAAGTGAAGCCGCATCTCAAACCGAACTATCGCGCGCCGTGGAGGCTCGAAGTATAGCGGCCGACATTACCGGAGCCAGTCAGTCGCGGCCCGAAATGCGCACGCGGTAGACGGAGGTGCGCGCGGCGACATAGAGCGTCTGACGATCGCCATCGCCGAAGGCGAGGCTGGCGGGTTTCTCAGGGACCTCAATGCGACCGGCAGACTTGCCATCGGGCGTAAAGACGAGGACGTGCTGGGCGGCGACGTAAAGGCGTCCCTTGTCGTCGGTACACAGACCGTTCGGTACGCCTTCGATCCCCGAGATGAGAACGCGCTCGCTCGAAGCATTGCCCTGGCGATCGAGGTCGAAGACGCGGATCGCCCGTTCGTCGCTACTGGCCACGTACAGCAGCTTGCCATCGGGCGAGAGCGCAAGGCCGTTGGGCCGTTTGTCCCAGCGGGCGAGGACCGACACCCCGCCCTTGGAGTTGACGCGAAAGACGCCGTAGAAGGGAAGCTCCCGGGCGTCGTTGGCGGAACCGAAGGCCGGGTCGGAGAAGAAGATCGCGCCGTCCTTGCGCACGGCGACGTCATTCGGCGAGTTTAGTTTGCGGCCTTCGAAGAGCGAGGCGATTGTCTCGGGGACATTGCCCTCTTTCAAGCGGATGAGGCGGCGCGCGCCACTTTCGCAAATCAGGAGGCGGCCATGATCGTCCAGGGCCAGTCCGGCGGGGCCCCTGAGATCAGCGGTTAGGAGCGTGGTGCCGCGGCCGGGCGTGTATTGATGAACCCGGCCGAGCGGGCCATCCGCGATGTACAGATGGCCATCGCGGGACCACGCCAGCCCGGCGGCGTAACGAAATCCGCCGGCGATCTTGTCCAGCCGCCAATCCGTGGCGGGCTCCTGGGCGCGGGTCAGGGCAACGATGAAAAGGAGAACCGCCGGGGACCGCATGCCGACCACCATTGTATGAGCAGCGCCCGGCGCGCCGGGCGGGAGCCGCTACTTCTTGGACTTCAGCTTCTGTTCGATTTCCTGCAGCTTTTGTGGACCCTCACCGCCGGCCCAGGCCTGCTCGAGTTCCCTGATGTCCATGCCGGCCAAACGCCCTAGCAGCAGATAGGCGGGCAAAGCGTGTTCGAGGTGGCGCCAGTGGGCCATTTCGTCGAGCGAGCGGAGGCCGCGCTCGCGGATGTGGCTGGCGGTCGACGGGGACATTCCCTGGTCGGTGAGCATCAACAACGTCCTCACGGCCTCGAGTCGGTCCTTGAGAACGGTCGAGTTCAGCATCTCGACGAACCAGGTGGTTTCGACTCTGATCCCCAACGCCGGGTCCTTCTGCGCCAGAGCCGCGATCGGTCTGAGCGCGCGGAGAGCGTTGGCGCGCACGTCCGGATCAGGGTCGCGCAGCCCGAGTTGCAGATCGGCGGTCACGTCGCTTTTGCGGGGTGCGTAGCCCAGGACGTAGGCTGCGACGGCACGCTGCTCTTCGTCGTCCGATTCGCGCAGAACCGCGCGCAGCGCCTCGATGTGCACTTCGGCGAGACCGACAAACCGTTCCTGAAGCACGCGGCAGGCGATGTTGCTCGTCAGCGCGTGGCCCTGCGAAATGTCCTCCACCACATCTCCCTCGCGCATGGCCTGGGCCAGGGCGATCGTGTAGTCATGGTAGACCTCGACGATCTCAGACGGCAGTTGGAGATCGCCTTGCGGCCAGTCGCGTAAGGGGAACGCGGGAGCGCCCCGCTCTTCGATTCCGACGTAGAGGATTGCTTTTCCGGCTTCGCAACAGAAGGCTTCGACGGAAGCGCGCGCCACGCCGTCCTCGGCCAGGAGCGTCTCCTCCAGTCTCGACTTGGACGGAGGAAGTGGGTCGCCGGGCTTCACGGCGAGCGTCTTCAGGATCCGGTCCTGCGGGATTTTGCGGGCGCCGAAGATCTCAATGTACCCGACGATCGGCGTCTGAGCCGCCAGCAGCATCGTCATTACGGCCGAAACCAGCATACTTCCCACTGTCGCACGGCCGCGCCGGCCCACGTAGGATCAGGACTTACGTTCGAGCAACCAAGCGCAATCCTCGAGCCGGCTCTCGCCGCCGGTGTTGACGGCAAACTTGGGCGCGGCCATGTAGCCGCGGCTCTGGCGGCTGCTCCAGAGCGAAGCGCCGGCGAAGGCGCCGTCGCCGCGCAGCGCGTAGAAGTTGATGTCGAAGCGGGCCAGTTTGCCCTGGTCGTTGTTGTAGTTGCGGACGATCCGCTGGAGAGCGTCCAGACACGCGTCCTTGGGATTCATCCCGTGACGCATGTTTTCGACGATGGTGTGAGCGCCGGCGATCCGGATATTCTCCTCGCCGAGTCCGGTGGAGCCGGCGGCGCCGACTTCCGGATCGACGAACAAGCCGGCGCCGATGATCGGCGAATCGCCGACGCGTCCGGCGATCTTCCAGGCCAACCCCGACGTAGTGGTGGTGCCCGACATCTCGCCCTTTTCATTCAACGCAAGGCAGTTGATGGTGCCCGTGGGTGGATGCCTCGCCACGTCGAAAGCCCAGGCGATCAACTCCTCGCTGGCATCGGGGAACATCCGGCGCAAGGAATCCTGGGCCTTCTTCGCGGCCGGGGCATCGGGCGCGTCCAGCCAATTGGTCCAGTTGTTATGGCCCGAGGCGTCACGGAGGGATTGCTTCCAGGCCATCCAAGCCAGCCGCGACTTTTCCGTCAGCAGGTTGATCTCGGGAATGCCCCAGGCGCGGGCGAAGCGGGTCGCGCCGTCGCCCACCAGCAGGATGTGGGCGGTCTGCTCCATGACCAGCTTGGCCAGCCGCGCGACGTTCTTGATGCCGTGAACCGCGGCCACGGCTCCGCAGCGCCGCGTCGGGCCGTGCATCACGCTGGCATCGAGTTCCACGACGCCGTCCTCATTCGGGAGGCCGCCATAGCCGACGCTGCTATCTTCCGGATCGTCCTCGACGATGGTGACGCCCGAGACGACGGCCTCGAGGGTGTCACCTCCGGCCTGCAGGATTTCGTTGGCGCGTTTACAGGCCGCGAGGCCGTTGGCGCTCGAAATCACGATGTTCTTCGGCCGGCCGGAGCCGCCCTGTTGGAAAGAGACTGCCGTGGCGGGCAACGCCGCCGTGGCGAGGAGCATGTCGCGTCTGAGCATAAGGAGTCTCCTGTGCGGCGTCCGGTAGACTGAAGGGATCGATGCAGCTGGGACTGACCCCGTTCCCGGCGCTTGCCACACCATTCTTGTGCGCGGCGCAGGAAAAGCGCAAGCAGCAGAATGCTGGCGAAGCCGTTTGTTCCAATGGGAAACCCGTTGGGAAGACGGCGGGCCTCGCGGGGTGCGTTCGAGACTAGGGATCATCCGGAAGTGAGTGAGACGCAGTTGAGCACCGAGACAATCAACCCCGCGCAGGGACCGCTGGAAGGGACGATTCGCCTGCCGGGCGACAAATCGATCTCGCACCGCTACGCGATGCTTGCGGCGATCGCCGAAGGCACGAGCGTGATACGAAACTACTCGTCCGGCGCCGATTGCCATTCCACGCTGGGCTGCCTGCGATCGCTGGGTGTTGAGATCACCGAGGAGGGGCGCGATGTCACAGTGCAGGGGTGCGGCCTGCTCGGTTTGAGGCCGTTTGCGGGGCAGCTCGACGCAGGCAACTCGGGCTCCACGATGCGCATGCTTTCAGGCATCCTCGCTGGACACCCGTTCGTCAGCCGGCTGGGGGGCGACGAGTCGTTGTCGAAGCGCCCGATGCAGCGCATCATGACGCCGTTGACCATGCTGGGCGCAAAAGTTTCGGCGCGCGACGGGAAGTTCCCTCCGATCGAAATCCACGGCGGCGAATTGCACCCGATCAAGTACGAGATGCCCGTAGCGAGCGCGCAAGTGAAGAGTTGCGTTCTATTGGCGGGGCTATATGCGGCCGGAGAAACAATGGTTCGCGAGCCGGCAAGGACTCGCGACCACACGGAAGTGGCATTGCGCGAATTCGGGGCGGGGGTCGGGACGGGCCGCGGCTGGGCCAGCGTCAGAGGCCCCGCAACACTCCAGGGGCGCGAGTTGAGCGTGCCCGGGGATCTCTCCTCGGCGGCATTCTTCCTCGTCGCGGCGGCGATTGTGCCGGGGTCCAGCGTGATTGTGCACGGCGTCGGGTTGAACCCCACGCGGGCGACGCTGATCGACTTTCTCGTTGCGGCGGGCGTTGAGATCCGCATCCTCGGAATGGGCATGAAGAACGGCGAGCCGGTAGGGGACCTGCTGGTGCGCGGCACCCATTTGAAGGGCGGTGTCATCGAGAAGCAGGCGGCGGCGGCGCTGATCGATGAGATTCCCGTGCTCGCCATTCTCGGCGCGGTCAGCGCAGAGGGCCTGACCGTGCGCGACGCCGCGGAGCTGCGCATCAAAGAGACCGACAGAATCGAAACTCTCGCCGCGAATCTGCGCCGCATGGGCGTCGCGATCGAGCCCACGCCGGATGGTTTTCATCTCCCAGGTGGACAGCGATTCAAAGCAGCCGAGTTGGACTCCTTCGGCGATCACCGCATTGCTATGGCGTTCGCGGTGGCCGCGCTGCGCGCCGATGGCCCGTGCGTGATTCAGAACGCGGACGCTGCCTCGGTGTCGTTCCCCGAGTTCTGGCAGAGCCTGCGCGGCCTGGCCAGTTGAATGCGGCGCGAAAGGCCCGCGCCGCATCGCCGCTACCGTCGGGCCAGCTTCCATCCGATCCAGACCCCGGGAATCCAGAGCAGCAGCCAGGCGATGGAATACCAATGAGGCATCTTGCTCCAGTTGACGCAGGTCGTGACCAGGCCCATGAGTTCGCCGATCGCGAAAAACCAGACGATGTGGGTCAGAACCTTGCCGGGAGCCGTCTTCGCACAGACCCAGGCGCAGAGGATGGAGACCACGAAGAAAATGGCCGTGCTTACCCCAAGCAGCGTATCCGGGATCGGCTTCCCTGCGACGTAGTCTTTCGGGAACAGAGCGTGCAGAAGCGGATCGCTCAGAATGATGAGCACGATGGTCAAAATGTAGCTGCCGGCGACCGAAGCGATCGATTTGAGCAGCTGCATCACATCTCCATGTACGGCATCGGCGGCACCCGGCCGAGCAGACGGGTGTAGACGGTGAGCGCGCCGCGGTGATGCGCCGTGTGATCGGTGAGCGCACTGACGATCGCGTGGCGGGGTAAACCGCCCATGATCGGCCCGGGCGGCAACAGCGCCGCCCACTCTTCGGCGGAGTGCGCCGCGGCCACGGTTTTGGCGCGGTCGG
>JBEKHU010000037.1:0-10869 GCA_050012115.1 Bryobacteraceae bacterium
GGAGCGCCGGAATTCCAGACACCCTGCCCCGCCCAAACCGGTACCGCCGCCGAAGTGAAGGCGCACAGCACCCCACTCCTGAATCCTCTCCTCATGATCCCCTCCAGGGATTGCTCCGTCCTCTAACGCCCGCAAGACTGGAATCGGCTCAGGCAGCTCCCAGAAGCCCACCGCCGAAATCTATACAAGCTTTTCAAGTTTAATGAACTGACAGACCTAGGTCAAGAGGAATTTTAACAAAAATATCATGATGAGATTCGGATGCGATTATGCGCTTTTCAATAGCAGATATGTCTCATAAAATGAATTACTTACGGACAATCGACCGGCTCACGCCGTGCCCGCCGTGGACCTCCCGCCGCAGCCCACTGGCCCCCTTCTGGCCGGGGTTTGTGGAGTTGCTCCCGTGCTGGTACGAACAAAGGGAGAACAACGGGTTCCAATTGCACACCACTCCCCCAGGCACAACGTCGGCGCCACAGCCAGTCTGCGCCGCCGTTCCACAAATCCTCCGCCCGCAAACATGGTTCACAAGAATTCGAAATCTCCTCAAGAAGGATCGCTTTTGGACGATACAGATAAATGCCGCCCATGCAGAACGCTCCCTTGACCCCGGCCTGCGTCCCGCAAGCGCCGCACGACCTGGACGCCCTCGATATCCCCTGGGCGTTAGTCGTCGATCTGGTCGCGCGAAGGCTCAATCTCGACGGCCTCAGTACCCTGCTCTCCCTGCACCGCGAATTGAAGCTGCCTCCCCCGGTCCTCGAGACCGTCTTCCGCCATCTGCAGCAGGAGAAACTCGTCGAAATCCGCGGCACCGACGGCCAGAACTTCATGCTCGGCCTGACCTCCGCCGGCCACAAGTTCGCCACCGACCGCCAGTCGGCCAGCCACTATGCCGGTCCGGCCCCCGTCTCGCTGCAGCTCTATCAAGCCACCGTCCGGGCCCAGGCCGCGCGCCCCCGGATCAACCGCCAGCATCTGCGCCGCGTCTTCGCCGACCTCGTCCTGGAGGACGAGGTGCTCGACCAGTTGGGGCCGGCGCTGATCAGTCAGGAATCGCTCTTCCTCTTCGGCTCCACCGGCAACGGCAAGACCAGTCTCGCCGAGCGCACCGTCAAGGTCTTCGAGGACGCCATCGTCATCCCCTACGCCGTGGAGGTCGACGGCCAGGTCATCTCGGTCTTCGATCCGGTGATTCACCGCCCCATCGAAGGCTACTGCCCGGGGCTGGACCCGCGCTGGATCGTGTGCCAGCGTCCGGCCGTCATGGTCGGCGGAGAGCTCTCCCTGGAGATGCTCGAGCTGCGCCTCGATCCCGTCACCAACATCTATGCCGCGCCCGTGCAGATGAAGGCCAACAATGGCATCCTCATCGTGGATGATTTCGGACGCCAGGTCATCGCTCCCACCAGCCTCTTGAACCGCTGGATCCTGCCTATGGACCGCCGCGTGGATTACCTCAGCCTGAGTTATGGCTTGAAATTCCACGTGCCCTTCGAGCTGATGATCGTCTTCGCCACCAACCTCGAGCCGAAACAGTTGATGGACGCCGCCTTCCTGCGGCGCATCCCCAACAAAATCTTCGTGCCTCCCGTCGCGGAGAGATGCTTCGTCGAGATCTTCCGCCGCGAGGCCTTGCGGCAGGGATTCGACGCCGATCCCAGCCTCCCCGATCAGTTGATGAGCCTCTGCCGGCTGCTGGGCGGACAGGAGTTGCGCGCCTGCTATCCGCGCGACATCTGCAAGATCGTCGCTTGCATCAACTCCTATGAGGAACGCCCGCGCCGCTTGTCGCCGGCCGATCTGGAGCGCGCCGTCCGGATGTACTTCGCCGAGAACGCGCAGAACTCGGCCCCGCTGAAACGGCCGACGCCATCCCTCCATCCGGCCTCCGTCGGCAACCTGGCCCTCGCGGTCCGAAACTGAACTCCCCAATCGCTCTTGAGGCGCGGCTTGCTCCCGGGCCGCGCCGCCACCTGGGCCCCGGAGCCGGACCCCCAGGTCCGGCTCCCGCATGTGGGGCGGACATCCACGTCCGCGCCGGACCTCCAGGGCCGGCTGCCGCGTGCGTTCCCTGCACCGCACCTCCGGCCCGGATTGGATGACTACTAAGAGTAAAATCCATTTCTAATCTTACTGATTCTAAACGAGAAAAATCGCGAGATGGCTACTCAGTAGTCATCCCGCGTCCGCGCCGGACCTCCAGGCCTGGCCTCCCGAGTGTCTTCCCGGCGCCACATCTCCGGCCTGCGTCAACCCGCATCGGCGTTGCAGGTATCCACAATCTCCACAAGCGGTCTAGACGCCATGCATTGGCAAACCGGCCCCGCGCCTGCTACAACTTCAGCATGCGGGTACTCTTCATCGGCGGCACGGGCATCATCAGCACCGCCTGCACGCGCCTGGCCGCGCAGCGCGGTTTCGATCTCACGCTCCTGACTCGCGAACGTCATGCGGCCGATCTGCCCGCCGGGGTGCGCACGCTCTGCGCCGACATCGACGATCCCACCGCCGCTGCATCGGCCCTGGCCGGGACCTCTTTCGACGCCGTGGTGGACTGGATCGCCTACACCCCCGCGCACATCGAGCGCGACCTGGAACTCTTCCGCGGCCGCGCCCGGCACTACATCTTCATCAGTTCCGCCAGCGCCTATCAGAAGCCCGCGGCGCACTATCTGATCACCGAATCCACGCCCCTGGCCAACCCCTTCTGGCAGTATTCCCGCGACAAGATCGCCTGTGAGGAACGCCTGCTGCGGGCTTATCGCGACGAGGGCTTCCCGGTCACGATCGTCCGCCCCTCGCTGACTTATGGCGACACCCAGATCACGCTCGCCGTTAACAGTTGGGCCCGCTCCTACACCGTCGTCGACCGCATGCTCCGCGGCCGGGAAGTCATCGTGCCGGGCGACGGTTCCTCGCTCTGGGTCATCACCCACAACAGCGATCTTGCCAAGGGCCTGGTCGGCCTGCTGGGCAATGTCCAGGCCTTCGGCCACGCCTTCCACATCACCTCCGACGAGGTGTTGTGCTGGGACCAGTATTACCGCCTCGTGGCCCAGGCCGCCGGCGTCGACCAGCCGCGCCTGCTGCATATCCCCTCCGATTTCATCGCCGCCTGCCTGCCCGACAAACTCGGTAGCCTGATCGGCGACAAGGCCGTCAGTACCGTCTTCGACAACTCCAAGATCAAACGCTTCGTCCCCGATTTCCGTGCCACCGTGCCTTTTGCGGAAGGCATCCGCCGCACCCTGGCCTGGTTCGACGCCGACCCCGCGCGCAAGCTGATCGACGCCGAGGCCAACGCCGCCTGGGACCGCTTGATCGACGCCTACCAGCACGGAACGCGCGAGGCCCTGCGCCTGTTTCAATCGGGACGCTGAAAGTCCGCCGGGACCTCTCCGCCGCAGTTCAAAAACACCGTCAAAAACACCGTGAATTCGCCGCGCTTGCGAAACACCGTGAATTCCCAATAAGTCCTTTAAATCACCGTAGATACACGGTGATGCACGGTGCGCATGCAAAAATGTGCCTGTTAATGTTTGTAACCCCTGTGTTTGCAACAGATCCACCGTGACGCACGGTGACGCATGTTAATGTGCGTCAAAATGCGCGTTAAATTTCAATAACTCCTTTGTTTGCCACAGATCCACCGTGAAGCGCCGTGACAATCGCGTAAGCCCTTTGAATCACGGTACTTACGCGCCTGGCGTGCGCGTATTTGCCGCGCAAGACAGCTAAGTCCTTTAGAAAACCGTAGTTACACGGAAGCGCAAAAAGACGGTGTTTTCACGGTAAAAACACGGTAAAACACGGTGTTTTCACGGTAAAATCGCGCTCCGCGCAAAGTGCGTTGCGCAATGCACCATCGTCGCGGCTGCAGGCCGGGCCAGCGACGCCTGGGAGCGGCCACTCACTGCCGGACGATCAGCAGCAGGGCATCCTGCCACAGCTGCGGCGGTGAGAAAGTCTGCCGCCCGGTTGCGGGGAAGACCCCGACTCTCGTTCTGGCGCCGGTGGTTGGATCCACCCACCAGGCCGCCGCTGAGCCCTGTCCGGCGACGTGATCGAGCTGGATGGTGACCGGTGCGCTGCGCGACAGGTACGCCATAATCCAGATTCCACTCGCAGACCGGGCCGCGGCATTCCCGCCCGGTTCGCCGGCGAAAATGGACTGGTCCGGCACGAGTTCCCACCACTGGAGAGACCGGAAGACATCGCCCAGAACTTTGATCTGTAAGGCGCCAGGCGAGTCGATCCACTCCCGCCAGGTGGATGGCGATCGCCAGTTGCCGTCATTGCCATAGCTGTAGAAGCCGCCCGCCAGGCAGGCCAGGTATGCTCCGCGGCGTATCTCCCGGGGCGTGATCCCGGCTCCATCCTCGTATCTGGCTTCGCCGTCCACAACAGGCTTCACTGGGGTGCGCGCATAATCGGCCGCGGTCATCCTGTAATTCACAAGCGCGCTGTCGAAAGTCTGAATCGTATTGAACGCCAGCCAGGGCTCGGCGTGCAGGAAACTCGACGAGGTGGGAGACGGGTCCGGATGCATCGTGATCAAGTGCGCTCCGCCATCGCCTTCCGCCAGCCCCTGAGCCGTCGCCCGGGCGATCGGCGTGGACGCCGGTTCGGCGTGCGGATACATGCTCCAGACCACGTTCTTCGCGCTCCGGTACCGTTGCGCCAGCCATTTCGCCCAGGGCTTCGCGTTGCCGGCGGTAATCCGGCCCGCGTCGGAGTCCCTCGCGTGGTAGACACCGATCACCAGGACGACGCCACAGTCTCTGGCCGCCGCCACAATCGAGTCCACGCGTTGGAAGTACTCTTCGTTCGGAGTGCGCGGATTGTTGTTTAGCCACGCCGGCATCCCTGGCAACGTCGAGGATTCGGGAGGCACTCCCGTGACCATGACCTGAATCGCGTTGAAGCCCTGGTCCCGCCGCTGCCGCAACAGTTTCCCGGCATCGGCCGGCGAGAAGCTCCGGAATAGCTCCCATTCCGTGTCGCCCTGCCAGAAGAACGGTTTGGCGTGTTCATCGACGAAGTAGCGCCCATTCCGGCTGAGGCCAATCGCGGCGCCGGCGTGGGGATCCGGGTGCGATCCAGGAGCAGAATGCGCGCCCGCCTGGTAGGCTCTTGCCGGCCCCGACGCGCCTGCGGAGAGCGCCGCCAACGGCAGCGCCTTCAAGATATCCCGACGAGTGATCATGCTCTCAATCCTGCCACATGGAGGGGCATGCTTCGGACATCGCGTACGATTTCGAAGATCGGCCTTCCGATGCGCCATTTCACCTGCTGGATCTGACCTGATTGCGATTTGTGGATCCCGTCCGGCGCTAACTAATGCGGCTGGTTCAATCCAGTCAGGATGGAGCGCATCGCTTTCTCAAGCAGCGGGAGATCTCGCGTCACGACGAGCCAGATCGTCTCAAAGTCCACCTCAAAGTAGTCGTGCACCAGGACGTTCCGCATCCCCGCTATCGATGGCCAGTCGATCTCGGGGTGCTCTTGTTTGTGCGTATCGCCGATTCGCTGCGTTGACTCGCACAGGACCTGCAGGTTGCGGACAATTGCATCCTGGAGTGTTCTCGAAGCAAAGACGGCATCCCTGCCGGGCGCGGAATCCTCGGCGATTCTGCGCAGGCACTCAATCACATGCTCGACGTACGCGCGCTGCGATTTCACAACGGCACGGCTTCCCGCAGAACGTCTTCGCGAATCAGAGGACTCAACGAGCGCCGAATCACCACTTGGACACGCCGGCCCAGCAGCTCCTCAAGGTCGGCGGTCAGGCTCCCCGGAAACCATGGCGTGGTTTGGCCGGTCACGTCGACCAGCAGGTCCACGTCGCTCTCCGGCGTGTCTTCCCCGCGCGCCACCGAGCCGAAAAGGAGGACATTCCCGGCGCCGTGGTAGGCGGCCATCCGCAAGATCTCGTCGCGATGTTCTCTTACGCGCTGACGGGCTCCCATTCATTCATCATTGTACCGTCAGGCCCGCGGAATGCGTAAAGCCGGGCTTTGCCGCAGGGCCCGGCTCCCCGGGAGGAAGTCCGACTACGATTCAGGCTCCGTAGGCGCCCACCGGCCGGCGTCGAAGGATCGGCTTCCCGATGCGCCGTTTCGCCTGATGGATCTGCGGTAGTTGGGATTTGTGCATCCCGCGACCGCGTTTCCGGCTAATCGAGCACGCGAGGCGGCATCGACTCGCGGACTGCGGCCCGAACCTTCGTTGCCAGCGCGAGAGCCCGTTGGGCATCGTTCAATTGCGGTTCACGCCAGTCGTCGGCGTAGCGAACATCGACGGCATACGGATTCAGCCCGGCCAGGTCCTCCACCCGCACTGGAAAACGCTGTTCCGAAGGAATGAGTGCCGCGAGCGCTTTCAGATCGTGGGTTCGGGGCGCCTGGATGCCCAAGTAAGTCAGCAGACATTTCAAGTACTTCTCGGCGGCTTGCTGGCAATGAAAACAGACCGTATCGAACGGGCACCCTTCCTCGATTGCCATGATCCGCCTTGCGGCTTCGAGGTCATGCTCCGCTTTACCAACCCATTGCCGGAGTACTTCAACAACCTCAGGCGGCACGTTCATAGAGGACTTTCCCTTCACGCGAAGCTGGCCAGTAGACAGTGTTCACCACGTTCCGGTAGCGTTCGAAACGGGAGCTGGTTGAAACGACGATATCCATGGGGCGGGGAAAGTCCACCAGCGACGCATAGAGTTCCGCCGCACGCTGGTTTGGATCGGCGACCTCTGAAAACAACACCAACAGGTCGATGTCGCTATCTGGGCTCGCGTCGCCGCGGGCGCAAGAGCCGAAAAGGATGATCTTGTCCGGGGAGAATCGCTCCGCGATTCGCCGGACCAGGTCGTCCAGAACTGCCGTGCTTTCGGCAACTTCGCTCATGGTATTCATGATAACGCGCACCGCGCCCGCGGGCCGGGGTTGAAGGATCGGACTTCCGATGCGTCATTTCATCTGCTGGATCTAACGTAACTGCGCTTTGTGGATAACATCGCGCGTTTCCGCGTTTCGGGTTTGATGAAGCTAACGTGGCCTTCGGTCGATGATCAGAAACGCCAGAAGGAACGCCATCACGTAAGCCGCATCCTCGCGCATTCCTTTCTCGACGAACGGTGTGAACCTGACTGCCAGCGCCACGAGGAACGTGAGGCAGAGGAGGTTCCGCGACCAGTCGAACTTCTCGAATCCAAGCTTCTTGTTCTGCAGAAACCCGATCACTATGGCTACCGGAATCGCCAGCCACGCGGCGAGGTACGAACACTCACGCAACCAGTCCAGCATAGCCTCTGCGAGTATCACAGACCGAGCGAAGCTAAAACCCAGGACGGTATCCTCAAACCCCGTTCCTCTTCGCCATCTGCGCCGCCCGTGACGCCCCTGCCCAGCGGCCCAACACGGCGGCGATCCGCCACCATCGGACTGGTCTGCGGCGCGGCGCGCAACGCTAGTCAAGAGATCTGAAAATATCCCCCGATCCGAGCGCGCGCCGCAGGGTCACAACCGGGTCGTCACGGGGCGCGAAGGTGCGCGTTTTCAAGCTGCGGATCGAGCGCGCGCCACGGGGCAGATGGCTCACGTGAGCCAGTTTTTGGCCTCTAAGTCATTGATTCTTCGTAAAAAATGGCTCAACTTGAGCCACTTGCCATTTCTGAGCATCTGAGCAAGCGCCGCGTGGCAGAGAAACGGGGGCCATGTCGGCGCCGGGAAACCGGGTCCGGCGCGCGCCCGAATCAGCCTCGCAAACAAGGCTTCGCAACCCCGTCCCACGGCCGGTGACCAAGCGGTTCCGCGAACCTCGCAGTCCGGTCCCGACACGCAACGCCGCCCCGTCCGCTGCTCGCTTCTCCAGCGCGGGAAGTAGCCGCGACAAGCCGGCGTCCCACCCAGCCGAATCGAACCGGGCGCGCTCGCTTCACGGAACCTCGTGTGTGGCTGATGTCCGAACCGCATTCGATGGCCGGCGCCCCCCCGCTGCCGCGGGAACGAGAGACGTCCGTGTCCTCGACGGCACTGTTTTTCAGATATGCTGGTCTCGCAATCCGCTTTGAGTAACCAGCTCAAGGCGGGAAAGGTCTCGCACGGTGATGGAAACAACAGCTACTTCCTTGCCCGGAGCCGCCGCAGTCGAATCCCTCAGCCACACCCAGATCGCCCAGTGCTACCAGTGCGGCAAATGCACCGCCGGCTGCCCCGTGGCCGAACACATGGATTCGCCCCCCACGCGCCTGATCCGCCTGCTGCAGCTCGGCGACGTTGAACGCGCGCTGGGCTCGGATTCCATCTGGCAATGCGTCTCCTGCCAGACCTGTTCGACGCGTTGCCCCAAGACGGTTGATTGCGCCTCGATTCTCGACGCCCTGCGCCAGCTCGCCTTCGAACGCGGCACGGTGTCGCCGCAACAGCGGCGCACGGTGATTTTCCAGAAGGCGTTTCTCGCGAACATCCGCCGCTATGGCCGGCTCAACGAGCTGGAACTGATCGCGCTGTTCAAGGGCGAAGTGTTCCTGCGCGACCGCGCCCTGCCGGTTCTGTTTGAAGATGCGGACCTCGCGCCCAAGCTGCAGCGGCGCGGAAAGCTCCACCTCGTCGGCGAAAAGGTCCGCGACCGCGGCGTGGTGGCGCGCATCTTCGCCCGGTCGTTGAATGGAGGCGGCCAATGAACCTCGGCTACTACCCCGGCTGCGCGCTGCACGGCTCCTCCAACGATTACGACCAGTCCCTGCGCGCCGCGCTGGGCGCGCTCGGCGTGACGCTCGCTGAGGTCGACGACTGGATCTGCTGCGGCGCGACCGCCGCGCATTCGCTGAATCACAAGCTCGCCGTCGCGCTGCCGGCGCGCAATCTCGCCCTGGCCCGGCAGCAGGGGCATGAACAGATGCTGGCGCCCTGCCCGCTGTGCTCGATGCAACTGCTGAGGGCCGAACAGGCCATCGCCGCCGACGAGAAGCTGCGCGCCGAAATCGAGATGATCGTCGAGGCGCCGGCGGGCGGCGGTCCGCGCGTGCTCAACCTGATCCAGGTGTTTGAAAACGCCGGCCTCGACCGGCTCAAGAGCGCCGTTAAGAAGCCGTTGAAAGAGTTGAAAGCCGCCTGCTACTACGGCTGCCTGCTGGTCCGGCCCCCGGCGGTGACCAACTTCGATGACGCCGAGCAGCCGCGTTCGATGGAAGCCGTGGTCGCCGCCACCGGTGCGGCGACGGTCGAATGGGGCTGCAAGACCGAATGCTGCGGCGCCGGCATGACCATGGCCAGCCCGGAGACCGTGCTGGAGCTGTCCAACCGGATCCTGGCCAACGCCGCCGCGCACGGCGCGAACTGCCTGGTGGTGGCCTGCCCGATGTGCCACGTGAACCTCGACATGAAGCAGTCGGCGATTGAAGAGCGGTTTGGCGTCCACTACAACCTGCCGATCTATTACCTATCCGACCTGGTCGGCATGGCCCTCGGCCTGAGCGCGAGTGAGTTGGGCACGGAGCGCCATTTTGTGTTGGCGCCCGTGGGCGCAAAGGAGGCATGAGTCGCATGTCCCGAATCGGCGTCTTCGTGTGCTGGTGCGGCGAGAACATCGCCCGCACCGTGGATGTAGCCAAGGTGGTGGAGGCGTGCCGCGAACTGCCCGGAGTGCGTTGCGCCGAGCACTACAAGTACATGTGCTCGGATCCCGGTCAGGCCCTGATCCGCGACAAGATCGTCGCGGAGCGGTTGGACGGCGTAGTCGTGGCATCGTGTTCGCCGCACATGCATCTCAAGACATTCCGCCGCGCGGTGGCAAACGCGGGTTTGAACCCCTACCGGATCGAGATCGCCAACGTCCGCGAGCAGTGCAGTTGGGTCCATCACGATAAAGCGACGGCGACGGAGAAGGCCATCGACCTGATCCGCATGTCCATCGCCAAGGTGCGTTACGACCATGCCCTGCAGCCGATCCGCGTACCGGTGACGCGCCGCGCGCTGGTGATTGGCGGCGGCGTCGCGGGCATCCAGGCGGCGCTGGACATCGCCGATTCCGGCTACGAGGTCGTGCTGGTGGAGCGCGATCCGTCCATCGGCGGCAAGATGGCGGGGTTGTCGGAGACCTTCCCGACGCTCGACTGCTCGCAGTGCATCCTGACGCCGCGCATGGTCGAAGTGGGCCAGCACCCGCGCATCCGGCTCCACACCTATTCGGAGGTAGAGGAGGTGCAGGGCTTCATCGGGAACTTCGAGGTCACCATCCGCAAGAAGGCGCGCTACGTGGACATGGTCAAGTGCACCGGCTGCGGCGAGTGCATGAAGATCTGCCCGTTGAAGAGAACGCCCAGCGAGTTCGATTTTGGCATGGGCACGCGACCGGCGATTTACATGCCGTTCCCGCAGGCCGTGCCCGCGCGGCCGGTGGTGGACAAGAACGTCTGCGCCAAGATCATCCGCAACGGCTGCGGGCTGTGCGAGAAGAAGTGCGCGCCGGGCGCGATCAATTGGCAGGACCGCGACGAGCTCATCCAGGAGAAGGTCGGCGCGATCGTGGTGGCCACCGGCTACAAGCTCTACAGCATCGGCCGCGAGCAGAAATCCGCCAAAATCACGGGCTACGGCGAGTACGGCTACGGCAAGTACAAGGACGTCATCGACGCGCTACAGTTCGAGCGGCTGGTGTCGGCCTCGGGTCCGACCAACGGCGAGATCAAGCGGCCGTCGGACGGCAAGGTGCCGCAGTCGATCGTATTCATCGCCTGCGTCGGCTCGCGCGACAACGCCAAGGGCCTGGCGTACTGCTCGAAGATCTGCTGCATGTACACGGCCAAGCACACCATGCTGTACAAGCACAAGGTGCACGCGGGCCAGGCGCACGTCTTCTACA
>JBEKHU010000038.1:0-10869 GCA_050012115.1 Bryobacteraceae bacterium
TGGCGGCTGGCTGGACCGCGTCGACTCCTCGCTCTTCTCCATCCCCGTCGTCTATTGGTTGATTCAGCTCGAGTGGTTCCAGCGCTAGCAATTCCGATCGTTCTCTGTCGAAAACCGGGGACTGACGGCTCTGCCCCGAGGCGCACAATTCTCTCTATCCACGCTTCGTCTTCGCTGCCCCTCCTTCCAGCGAAGTGGCCCAAGCTGGGCCGTTTCTTCTACTTGGAATCAATAACATACAGACAACCATGGCCCATTTTGGGCCATTCTGCCCGTGACTGCTCCCACTCTGACCAGCGCGGTCAAGCCCTCCACGAGCGCACTCGCGGCAGATACTCCAGATGCCCGGATCGAGATTCTTCCTGAGCGTGTGAATGGCGAGGATGCCCGTCCGCCTCGGAGACTGATGTAACTACCCAAAGGCGCGAACCATTCACGCGCTACCGCCCCGCCGCACTCCTCTGATCGTTCTCCGCCGGCCCTTCCGGTCGTATACTGGTGACTCCAGGGACCACTTCTCCGCTCATGGATAGCGACGGCAAAGCGGCCATCTCCGCCGCCCTGCGCTTCGCCGCCGAGGCGCACGACGGGCAGTTCCGTAAAGGCTCGCGCGTCCCGTACCTGATCCACCCTCTGCGCGTCGCCAAGATCCTCCTCGACCATGGCTGCGCCGCTGAGCTGGCCATCGCCGGCCTGCTCCACGACACCGTGGAAGACACGGAGGTCACCGTCGAAGAGATCCGCGCCATCTTCGGCGACACCGTGGCCCGGCTGGTCGAATTCGCCACCGAGCCCGCCAAGCTCTGGACTTGGGAACAGCGCAAGCAGCACACCCTGCGCCTGCTGGAAGTCGGCGAGCCCGAGGCGCTGTGCCTCAGTATCGCCGACAAACTCGATAATGTCCGCTCCCTGCGCGAGGACATCGAGCGCTCGGGCGATAAGGCCTGGCAGCGCTTCAAACGGCCCCGCGAAAAGCAGATGTGGTACTACCAATCGCTGCAGCGGATCTTCGACGCGCGCCTCACCCAGCCGCCCGGCTCTCTGCTCGCCGCCCAGTTCCGCGCCGAGGTGGCCGCCGTTTTCAGCGCCGCAACAACACCGTAAAACCACCGCAAAAATACCCTAATTTCACCGTGCACGGCGAAACACGGTGAATCATCGATAAGTCCTTTAGAACACCGTAGATACACGGTGAAGCACGGTTTTCGCGCAAAAATGTGCCTAATAATGTTTATAACCCCTTTGTTTGCCACAGATCCACCGTGACGCACGGTGCAGCGTGTTAATGTGGCACCTTAATGTTCGCAACTCCAATCATTGCAACAGATCCACCGTGGCCTACGGTGCAGTATGTTAATGTGCGTCAAAATGCGCGTTAAATTCGCGTAAGTTCTTTATTTGCCACAGATCCACCGTGACGCACCGTGACAATCGCGCAAGTCCTTTAGAACTAAGTGCTTACACGCTTAGTGCGGGCGCATTCGCGGCGCAATACGGCTAAGTCCTTTAGAAAACCGTAGTTACATGGAAACGCAAAAAACCGCTGTTTTCACGGTAAAACCACGGTGAAATGCGGTGTTTTCACGGTGAATCTGCGGTACGCCGCACGGAGGAATGCAGAATCTTCACGGCGAAATCACCGCTGGCGCCACGATCCGAAGGGGCCATCCCGCCGGTCGGGCCGAGCCGGGTTTGCGGGTTTGGGACCTGTGAAGGCTGTGCCGGGTTTCGGATGGCATGAAACAGGGACACAGCGGGATGTTTGACTCGCGTTTTCGTGTGTCCCACCGGCCTTCAGGAGGCAGGGAATCGCGACAGGATGGTCCAGTCGGATAGTCACCCGTGGGTGAGAAAATCTCGTAAGTCGTTGACAGGCAGTTGGTTATTTACCAAGATGCGTGCAGGGCGGCGCTTGCCTGACCAAGGTGTAAAGCACAACGAGAGTCGTAGTCCTTTTCTAAGTCGTTTGAATAAAGTGTTTTAGCGGCGGGACGCACCAGGACGTCCCCGTTGCAGGACGTCCCCGTTGCCCGTTGCACGGTGCGCCGCACGGCGAACCAGCGGTCATAGCCCTCGGCCCAGAGGCGAAAGCGGAGCGAAAACACAAACTGTCAGAAAGCCGCGACAGTCTCCTCCATCCCCCATCCCCCTCACCATCCGTCCAGACCCCGCTGCCCCGGCCACCCGCCAACCGGCATGGGAGGATCGGCCTTCCGACGCGCCGTTTCGCCCGACGGCCTCGCGCAAAGATCGCGCGAGGTCCTTGGTTCGGCGGCCAGATCCGTCGGGCAGCCGTGACTGCGGCTCGTTTCGCGGCTGACCCCGAGAACGGACTGCTGCAAGACCGGCATTCGCGGATTGCGGGTCGGAAACTCTTGCATTTCAGGTGCAGTGTTTGCATCTCCGCTCCAGTGAATTCCCCCCGCTAACCCACGCTGGCTCAGCGGTTTCAGCCTCCGAATAGCGGGGGTTCTGTTTTGGACCATCTCGTGCATGAAGTCGATGGGCCGCTCGTTCGGGCGAAAAGAATCCTCATGAAGATGGTAGACACTGAGATGGTCTGGTGCCAAGATATTCTTGAAGGAAGAGATGCCGAGTTGGTTCAGGCGTTGCGAAATCGAGCACGCATCGCAATCGAGGAGCGCCCGGACCAGGTGGATGAGATTCAGTACGCATCGGAACGAGGGCTGGCGACTCATATCACAATAATCAAAAAGAGGGGGAATAATCCGTGACCACAACCGATCAACCTAAGAGCGAAGGGGGAGTATGAAAGAGCCTGAAGTGAAAGTCGTGCCTATGAGACTTATGAGGAGAGTCAGCACGATCCTCCTTTGTGCGGCGGCGTTTGCTCTTTTCCAAATCGCCACGGCGCCCAATGCCTTAGCGGACCCGATTCTCGGGAGTAATTTGAGTACTTTTGCAGTCCTGGGCGGCTCGACGGTGACCAATACCGGCCCGACCACCCTCACCGGAAGTCTGGGTGTCAGCCCAGGTAGTGCCATCACTGGCTTTTACGGAACTGTGGAAAATGATGGCCCGGGGACCATCAATTCGGGTACAGGAGTGGTACATGAGGGTGACCCATTCGCCAATCTGGCTCACACCCAACTCATCACGGCGATCACTGCCCTAGAGGGCATGGCGTCGAGCGCTACCGACATTCCGGGCGGTATCTTGGGGGGAAAGACCCTCGGGCCGGGCGTCTATACAACTTTACCTTCGGATACGTTAACGATGGGCTTGACGGGAACCCTCACTCTCGACGGTGGAGGCAACGCCAATGCGTTGTGGGTTTTCCTGGTACACAGCGCGCTCACGACTGCCAGCAGCTCGGTTGTCAGCGTGATTGATACAGGTGCAGGCGCCGGTGTGTATTGGGTGATGGAAACAGAGTCCGCGACTCTCGGTTCAAGCTCTACGTTCGAAGGAAATATTCTCGCTTATGCGAGCATCACTGCGGGTACGTCCGCAACGGATCCGTGCGGTAGACTCTTGGCGCAAACTGGTGCAGTGTCACTGGGTGCCAACACCATCGGTATCGGTTGCTCGGACACTCTGGCTGGCAGCAACGGCTTGAGTGGCGGCGGCACGCTTTCATATCCAAATGGACCGACTGGTACTCCAGTGATCACTCCCCTACCCTATGACCGCATTCCGGAGCCCGGCACATTTATGCTTTTAGGCGCCGGGATCGCATGTCTGGTGGCACGGAGGCGGCGATTTGGCGCGCGGGCGCAGCGGGACCTGGCATCTAAAGCCTGACCCGCAATGCCTGGCGCGCAGCGACACCGTAAATGGTATCGCCGGCTTAGGATAGAGCTGAAGGCCCGGTCTGTCGCACCTCAGTCGAAAGGGTTGTGCCAGTCCTTCGCGCCGCAGGGTCGCCGCAGAGGCGTGGATGTGGGCCTTTTGCTGCTGCGGATCGAGCGCGGCAGCGGGGGCAAGACTGAAGAGTGTTTCAGGTTTTTGTCTGTAAGTCGTTAATTCTAATAGATGACAACCGCAACCCCTTGCGGTTGTCCCGTTTCGCGAAAGCGCCGCCCGGCCGCAAAACGGGAGCATTTCCAAGAGCATTTCCGGCCTCCGGGAGAGCCGGGTCCGGCGCGAGCCAATCCACGGCGTCCTTTCGACGCGTCAACGAGAATGCGGCCGGGTGACTGGGTCGCGAACCCCGCGGCGTGCCGCGCGAGCCGGCCCGCGCAACTTTCTGGAGCGGGACTTCCGGACAAACGCGATCCGGGGACGGTCATCTCCTTACATTCATGGCCAGTGGTCATGGGACGGCCGCAGGCACGCAGGCCGGACGGACCTGCCGGGCAGGCGGATTCGGCTGCCCCAACACCCTTTTCCTGGTGTAGAATCTTGCCTGAACGGTGCGCGGCTGCGATGGGGAGCAGCCGCGAAATGAAGAGGGCGGGCGGGCTGTGCGCGGCGCAATCCGATGGCGCCGGCCCCGGAACCCGCGTTGATGGAGAGTGGGTTGAATTCATAGCCGGGAGGAGAGGCGTGCGAATACGAATTGCAGCAGTCATGGCGGCGGTCGCGTTGCTGTCGATCTGCGCCGGAGTTGGCCGGGGGCAGGCCGCGGCGCAGCCGAAGCCCCTGGTGAATGCCGACATCGTCAAGATGGTCAAAGCGGGACTCACCGCCGACACCATTGTGCTGACGATCCAGAACAAGCCCAGCGCTTTCGAGACCGGCCCGGATGAACTGATCCGGCTGAAACAACAGGGCGTCCCGCAGGTGGTCCTGAATGCCATGCTGAGCGCGTCCAATCGCGCCACGGGGCCGGCGGCACAGCAGCCACCGCCGCAGCAGCCGGCACAGCAGATGCAACCGGATCAAGGTCCCGAAGGGGCCTGGGTAGCGTTCTACTCAACCTGCCCGAAGGGCGACCTGGTGTATTTCAACGCGACCATCTACGCCAACAACGTCGAGTTGGCCCGCATGAAGTGCAACACGTACTTCTAAGCCGTGGCGCGGCCCGGAACGTATAAGTTCTGCGCGACTAAGGGCAAGTGCACGACGGCGGCCATCGGTCCGCGAGGAGCAAACTACTTCCGCGTTCTGCCAACCACATTTAGCTACAGCATTGGCATGGTCGACGGCTCGGTGGCCGAAGAGGAGATCCGGGACCAGGGCGTGAGCGCGCTGGACCTGAGCCGGGTGCTGGCCCCCAAGCTGGTCACCCTGAACCCCGATAACCCGCCCCCCACTTTCCTGTCGCCGCAATAGGGTGCGCGCCCGCACTCTGACCGGCTTGTTTCAGAATGGGCTTCCGCGTCCCATTGTTCGACTCCCGCCGGCCGGATCTGCCGCAGTGCGCGCCGCTGGGGCGCGCATCGGCATGGAGCGGCGCAAGCCGGCGCTTTCGCGGAACCTCGCAGGACGCCGTCGCGTAACCTTGAGTGAGCGACCGGCGAGAGAGTGCCCGGCCTTGCGGTCCTTTTAAGCTTCCTTTGAAATTGCCATGAACCCGTCGAATGTTCGCTATCACGCCCTGGACAGCATGCGGGCGACGATGATGTTGTTGGGGATTTATCTGCATGTGGTCGTCGGCTATTCCGGCGACGGGCACTGGCCCTACATCGACCCGCATCCGACCGGCGTTCTGAACTTCACGCTTGGCATCATCCATGCTTTCCGGATGCCGGCGTTCTATGTCATGGCCGGCTTTTTCGGCTCATTGCTGTGGAACGGGCGCGGGCCGGCCTCGTTCATTTCCAACCGCGTCAAGCGCGTGCTGCTGCCGTTTGCGCTGTTCTGGTCGCTGCTGTTCCCGTTGATGGCCGCGATCGTCATCAGCCTGGGACAAGGAGTCAACCGGGTGGCGCCGGCGTTTGTCAGCGGCGCTGTGCTGAAGCGGCTGCATCCGCTGCACCTGTGGTTTCTCGAATACCTGCTGCTGTTGTACGCCATCGGCGGCCTCGTGGCATGGTCGACGCGGTGGTGGCCAGCCGGCCTGATGGACCGCATTCACGCCGCCTACCGTTGGGCGCTCGAGCGTCCCTATGCCCCGGCGCTGTTCGCCCTGTTCTCCTGGCTGCAACTCACCGGGATGCGCGGCAACCTCAAGGACTGCGACGGTTTCCGGCCGGAGCTGCCGATCCTGCTGGCCTACATTCCGCCATTCACCTTCGGCTGGCTGCTTTACAGAAACCGCGACCTGCTGGACCGATTCCGGCGCCACATCTGGATTTACCTGGCGCTGAGCGTGCCCGCTTTCCTGGTGTACGGCCTGGCGTCCGCGAGCGCCCATCCGTACATCAAAGCCGCAGGCAACGTGCTGCTGTGCTGGTTCTGCATCTTCGCCTGCACCGGGCTGTTCCTGAAGCTCTGCAGCCGCCCGAGCCCGCGCTGGCGCTATATGTCCGACGCGTCCTACTGGCTGTTCATCATGCACATGCCGGTGGTCGTCGGGTTGCAGGTGGCGATGTTGCCGGTGCCCCTCCCGGCCCTGGCGAAGGTGCCCATCGTTCTCGCTCTCGCGGTAATGATCCTGACCGCTTCTTATGACATCATGGTCCGCCCAACGTGGATCGGAGCGCTGTTGAACGGCCGCCGCTACCGGCGCCGTCTGCCCGAGGTCCCGCGAGAACCGGTGCTGGAAGCCGCCGCCGGCTGAGCACAGGCAGGAGTGGTTCGGCGCCACGCGACTAAGCGCAGATGGCATAAAAGTCGGGCGGAGTGGCGGGTCCGCCCGTTGCTGCCGGCACGCCGGCGTGAATTGAGGGCGACCGTTACGGCGCCAGAACGTTGATCAGGCCAGTGCCATTCGGGCTGCCCCAGCCAGTCACCAGGTCGTAGCCCTTCTGGCACGAGTAGGTGCCATTGCTGCCGCTGGTGATGTCGTGGAAGGCGGCGGAATAGCCCGACCCCAGGCCGATGGTGTAAAGCGTCGGGTTGATAAAGCCAACAGGCCCGCCGCCGTCGGCGACAGCCTGCTGATTGACCAACGCCAGATAGCCGGCCCAGCGCGGCGCCGCAAAGCTGGTTCCGCCCCAGCCTCCGGCGCAGGTGCCGTCGTAGCAGATGTAATTGTCGGTGTTCGCTTCGGCGGCAACGTCCGGGGCATTGCGCAAAGTCTTGGATCCCTTGTTGGCCGTGGTGATCACGCCCGCAGTCTGCTGGTAGGGGGGAATCGCGATGCCATTTGGAGAAATTCCGCCGCCGCTGTCGAACCAAGCAGTTTCCGATTTCCAAGCGCCGCCCCCGCTTACTGTCGTCAGGTCCGTGCCACCTACCGACGTGACATACGCATCGTCCGCAGGGTAAACGTACCTGGATCGCCTGCCGTACGCGCCGCTGTCGCCGGATGCCGCAAACAGATTCTGACCCTGGGCCGCAAACTCCTTGAAAATGGGGTCGTCACTGGTCGGGTCGGCCGGACTCCAGCCCCACGAGCAGCTCAACGACTTGGCCTTATTATCCGTAGCCATGCGGTTAAAGATGCTGACATCGCTGGTATCGGAGACGTAGACGCGCACCTGGCTCATCGGCGCCATGGAGATCGCCACTTCAATATCCAGCACCTGTTCGGTATCATCACAGCGCCCGGTGCAACTCAGGCTGGATCCATCCGTCGATACGCCGACCACCGAGGCAGTGAGCGGTTGCTTGACTTTGGTGAAGTACGCGGTGACGTCGGCCATGTTGTAGCCCGCGAATTCCAGCAACCCGATCGCCTGGCCTGTGCCGTCGAGAGCAGTGCCGCCATAGTAGGCCGCACGCATGTCGCTGCCGAGGAAGTATCCACTGGGCCCGGAGCCGGTCGTGCTGCCCTTCGCGTTCGAGACTCTCTTCAGACTGGCGGGACGCGGGATCGAGAAGTTATCCAGGCCCGCAATGTGCCACAGCGGCACCCGCAGGTCCGGCGATGGCTCCCGGTCCGGCGCATAGAATGCGCGCGGTTCCGACGGATGCTGATAGGAGGCCATGGTCACGTGGAAGGCTTGCTCGATGTTCGCCACCGGCCACGTGACATTCACGACCAGGCGATTCGGGGCGGTGCCGGTCACCTTCAAGCCGTTCTGTTGCGCGAACTGAACCACGGCGGCGTAATCCTCCGCGGTGGGGCCAAAGCGGTCAGTGAACTCCTGCACGCTGAGGAACTGATGGAACGAGGGGCTTTGGGGATCATAGAGTTGCTGCAGCAGATCGTCCAGTTGCGACTCGTTGCGCAGCGGCAGAACGATGTTCAGGCTCAAGGACTGGGGAGCGGGCAGCCGGTTCAGGAACGGCGCCTCCGCGGTGGCCACTTCCTGACGCACATGGCGCGTGCGCACGGACTGCGCCTGCACCTGGGGTTGCACGACGAAGAGGAGCATGGCCGAACATAGCAGCGCATATAGTCCTCCGAAAACTGTCATTCCATGGCTTTTCCCTAATCGGTTCATCAGTTTCCTCCTATGGCCCTTCACGAACGAAAAATTCCAGATTGATGATACTTTATTAACGCAACTCGGTCAATAGCAGTCTGGTCGCACGCATGATGATCCTGACGCGAGGGGCGGGACACAGGTTACCAATGTGCAGCCGAGGCATCATTCGATCTGGAAGGCCTGGGACTGGAGCTTGCCGTCGCGCCCGATGAAGAGCGACGCGGCAAAGGGCGTGTTCAGAGAAAGCAGGCGAAACGAGGGTCAGTCTTCCAGGATGCGGCCGTCGCGCATACGGGTGATGTGGCGGGCGTAGGCGGCGGCCTCGGGGTTGTGGGTGATCATGAGGATGGTCTGGCCGAGGCGCTCGTTCAGATCGCGCAGGACATCGAGGACGGTGAGCGCGTTTTCGGTGTCGAGGTTGCCGGTGGGTTCGTCGGCCAGGAGGATGGCGGGATGGTTGACCAGGGCGCGGGCGATGGCCACGCGCTGCTGCTCGCCGCCGGAGAGGGCGCGGGGCTTGTGATCGAGACGCTCTTCGATCTTGAGCAGCTTCAGCAGCTCCAGGAAACCGTTCTCGAGCGGCCCTTTGCGGCCCGAGATATAGCGCGCGATCTCGATGTTGCCGAGCGCGGAAAGCGTGGGCAGCAGGTTATAGCGTTGGAAGACGAAGCCGACCTTGTTGCGGCGCAGGCGGGTGCGGCCGGAATCGCCGAGCTGGGCGAGGTCCTCGCCGTCGACGACGACGGTGCCCGAGGTGGGCTGGGTGAGGCCGCCGAGGATGTGAAAGAGCGTGGATTTGCCGGAGCCGGAAGGACCGACGATGGCCAGGAATTCGCCCTTCGGGACATCGAGGCTGACGCCGCGCAGGGCCGCGACGTCGACCTCGCCGACACGGTAGGTCTTGCGCAGATCGCGGGTGTGGATGATGGGCTCAGCCATGGTGGTCCTTATTCGTAAGACAGCGCCTCGATGGCATCCTGGCGGGCGGCGCGCAAGCCGGGATAGATGGCGCCCAGCAAGGAGGCCACCAGGGCGATGGCGCAGGCGCGCGGCCACCAGTCCGGCGTGATGACCGATTGCAGGCTGGCGCGGACGAAGTGATTGATCGCCCAGTTGGCGCCGAAGGAGAGCAGGATGCCGGCGATCCAGCCGGCGAGGGCCAGCACGAGCGTCTCGCGGGCCAGCATGCTCATGATGTTGAGGGGCGCGGCGCCGAGGGCCTTCAAAATGCCGATCTCGCGCGTGCGCTCGAGCACCGTGGTGTACATGGTCAGCGAGACGACCAGAAAGCCGACGATGATCGAAAGGCCGGTGATGACATTGATGAACGCGCGCAGCATGGGCAGGTTCTCGGGCGAGAAC
Organism: Bryobacteraceae bacterium; assembly: GCA_050012115.1. Lineage (GTDB taxonomy): Bacteria > Acidobacteriota > Terriglobia > Bryobacterales > Bryobacteraceae > CAIVVT01. Next base: position 9,747 of record JBEKHU010000038.1, read on the forward strand.
TGGCTGACTAACTCCTCGATCGACCAGATCTGGTAGTCCGGCTGCTCGGCCTTCAAGGCGGCGATGACCGCGGCCGTGTTGCGGTGGTCGTCGAGCTTGAGAAGCGCCTGGCTGATCTTGCCGTGGTTGTTGGTGGCGTCCTGCAGAGTGGCCAGGGGAACGAAAAGGCGGGCGAGCCTGCCCGCCGGCACGATGCCGCAGACGCGCCAATCGCGGTTGAGCATCTTGACGCTGTCACCGACGCGCTTGTTGTTCTGCTCGGCGTACCAGGTGTCGATCAGGACGTCGTTGGGGCCACGAAACGGGCCGCCCTCAATGAAGTGGAACGGCCCGCTGAGGGCGGTGAACGGATCGAAGTCGATGCCGGAGGCGGTGCTGACGCCGCCGATGAGCGCGCTCAACGAGCCGGCCACGTGCGCCACGTGGGGCTGGCGGGCATAGTAGCCGAGCATGGCCTGCGGCAAGGTACCGCTGCTCAGGCTGATCATGGAGGCGTCCGGCGATTTGACGAAGATGTCGGCGCCCACGCCGCGGGCGCGATTGGCGGAATCCTGCAACATGCCGCGGCTGAGGCCCACGATGGTCAGGATCATGGTCACCTGGAAGCCGATGGAGAGCGCAGTGAGGCCGGTGCGCAGTTTACGGTGGCGCAGGTTTTCGAAGACGAGTCGATTAATCAAGAGCTGGCAATTCCTTGACGGGGGAGTGCGGCAGAGAGCCGCGCCCGCGAACAAACCCTTATTCTACCGCGCGTCAGAGGCGGCGCCTCAAGAGGAGGAGGGTTGATCCGGATTCCCGGCGCCGGCCTCGACGAAGCCCGGGGCGAGCAGGCGCGCCGACTTGAGGATGCTGGAGACGAGGTGCAGGGCCAGGACGGCCTGAAAACCTGCGCCTTCGGTGACCTCGAGCTGCAGCAACGGGGTCACGCCGAGGGTCTCCAGGGCGATCAGCCAGGCGGGGTCGTTGGAGCAGCCCGGAAACAGCACGGCGTCGAGCGAATCGGGGGCCACGGAGCGGGCGACGAGGGCGGCCACCGTGCCGCAGAAACCGTCGGCGAAGACGGGCAGACGGGCGTTGGCGGCGGCGAGAAGGAAGCCGGTCATGACGGCCAGATCGACACCGC
>JBEKHU010000039.1:0-10768 GCA_050012115.1 Bryobacteraceae bacterium
CCGTCAACAGGTCAAACAGCTTATGGAGCGCATGCGTGTGGCTTCAAAGTGGACTAGCCACAAGGCCGAGGAGGTCGTGAGGTACATCGAAGTCGATGCGCCCATGCTGTGGGAAAGGCCAAGGGTCGAGGTTGTGAATGTGCTTAACGGCCTGCTGGATGTCAGCACGAGGGTACTCTCACCACACTCCCCCGACTTCCTGTCGCCGGTGCAGTTGCCCGTGAAGTTCGACCCGAGCGCACGGTGTCCAATGTGGGACAAGTTCATCGGCGAGGTGTTCCCCGGCGATTCGGAGGCCATCGCGTGGGAGATCCCGGCCTGGCTGGCGACGCCGGATACGTCGATTCAGAAGGCTGTCTTGCTGACGGGCGACGGCGCGAACGGAAAATCCACATACCTGCGCGCCGTACTGGCGTTCATTGGCCGGCAGAATGTGACGGCCATCAGTCTTCACCGGCTGGAGAACGACCGCTTCTCGGTCGCGCGCCTTGTCGGCAGACTTGCGAACATCTGCCCCGACTTGCCCAGCGAGGACCTCTCAAGCACGTCGATCTTCAAGGCGATCACGGGCGGCGATGCCCTGCTGGCAGAGCGGAAGTTCGAGGAGTCCTTCGAATTCGTGCCCTTCGCGCGGCTGATCTTCTCGGCCAACCACTCGCCCAAGAGCCAGGACGCATCGTCGGCGTTCTTCCGCCGGTGGGTGGTCATTCCCTTCGAGCGAACATTTCACGCGGGCGATCCGGGCACACTCCCTCGTGACCAGCTGGATGCGATGTTGGCCGATCCCACCGAACTCAGCGGCGTGTTGAACAAGGCCCTCGAAGCCCTTGCATCCGTCCGCTGCCACGGGCTCAGCGAAAGTGAATCCACGCGTCGGGCCATGGAGGAATTCCGGCAAACGACTGATCCCGTCGCCGTCTGGCTCGACCGCAACACGGTGCTCGAACCCGATGCGCTGATGCCCGCCGATCGGCTTTGGCAGGACTACAACCTGGACTGCGTGGCGAAAGGCCGACCAACCGTCAGCAAGACCGCCCTCGGTCGCGCCGTCGCCCAGTTGCGGCCCACCGTTGAAAAACGGCAGCGGACGGTAAGCGACAGGCTCTCATGGTGTTACGTCGGAATTGGGTCAATCGTGAAGGACCACGAGTAGCTTCACTGAGTTCACGCGGTTAACGCGGTTCACTCTATTTTGTATTCACGCGCGAGACAGAACACCTTAGACGGTTTTTGAATCGAAAAACAAATTGGGCAGAACCGCGTGAACTGTGTGAAGCGCGTGAAGCGCGCTGTGCTCATTCGAGTCATACCGTGAGACAGAATCGGCTTCGCGTGCGTATATAGTGACGAAGCCATTCAGCAGGGGCCCGGACCATGCGGGAGTATGAGCGAGCCGACCGGTAGCCGGTCTGAAAAGCTACCGAGGCGGTGCGGTGACCAACGCTGGCCATGCGTGAGAGAATCCGCGCATGAGAATTTTCACCCAGGGGCCGAAATTGCGATTTTGCTCAGCAATTCGAAGGTTTTTGACACCCAAAATGGTGTTTGACTCACCCAAAATCGATGTTTTTGGCTGTAAGTGAAAGAGAGTAAAGCAGTTGCCTGGTGGACAGCGTCCTAAGCCGATCGCATTGCAGATTGCGGAGGGGGATCCTCGTCGCCTCGGCAAGAACAAGCTCCAGGAGAAGGCGGCGCGCGAACCGCAGCCGTCGGACGGGTTGCCGAAGTGCCCTCGGCACCTGGATGGCTACGCGCGGGGAGCCTGGAACCGCTGGCGCAAGCAGTTGCAGGCAATGGACATGGACAAGGCGCCCGATGCCCAGGCGCTGGAGTGCGCCTGCCTGGCATACGAGGACGTCGTGGTGTGCACGAAGCTGATCAAGAAGCAGGGCCGGGTGGTTCCGCGGCGGGCCCGGGACGCGAGCGGCAACCTGGCGATCATCGGCCTTTCGACGCACCCGGCAGTGCGCCAGCGCAATCAGGCCATGATGATCCTGAAGGCCTTCCTCGACGAGTTCGGGCTGACGCCGGCGGCTCGGACCCGGTTGTCGGTGGAGGCACCTGACGACGACGACGACGATCTCATGAAGCTGCTGAGCCAGCCGCGTCCGGACCGCCGCGTCTTTCCTGGCATGGGGAATGCAGGCTGATCAGAAGGCGATAGGTCAGGTTCGCGGAGTGAACAGATCGCGATGAGAAAGATCATGCCTGACGAAAAGGCGATAGGTCAGATCGGCCAGAAAAAAGCCCGCCGCGGCCGGAGCCGGGCGGGCCAGGAAGGAAGGCGCTTGGCGCTACGCGGGGATGCGGTACGTCCGCTCGCCGCCTTCCGGTTTGAAGGATTCGACGTTGAATCCGGCCTTCTTCATCGCGCCGGCCATGAACCCGCGGACCGTGTGCTTCTGCCAGCCCATCTTGTCCATAATCTCGGCCAGCGTGGCGCCGTTCTTGCGCTGGAGCAGGGCGATCACCTGGGCGGTCTTGCTGCCCTCGCGCGCCGGCTTGGCACCCGTGGCGCCGTCCTTGGCGGTGGCACCTTTGGTCGCCTTGGCCTTGGCGGGCGCGCCCTTGGCCGCCGTGGGCTTGCTGCTGGCCTTCTTGGGCTTGGGCGTCGGTACCGGCTTGGCGGCGGTTTCCTTCTCGAGGTCCTCGCCCAGCCGCTGGGCGGCGTTCCAGATCCTGGCGATGCCCGACTTGCGATCCGTGAAGCGCCGGACTTCCTTCAGATCGCCGAAGGGCGGTGCGCCGGCGAAGCTGTTCCAGACCTCGACCAGCCGGATGGCGGGCCAGTCCTTGGTGGCGTCGGCGAGTTCTTCCTGGGAAGTGAAGGAGGCGCCGCCCTCGATAGCGGCGGGCGCTTCCGATTCAACCGACAAGCAGTTGTCGGCGTCGATGATGTAAATCTTCGTCATGTTCATGCTCCTGTTTCAGAATTCAGTCGGGTTAACGATGGCGCTCGCGGTGGCGTAGCTCATGCCATCCGCGCGCAGGTTGCGGATTTGTTCGATGCGGGTTGCTCCAGCCGGCGTTATCGCCGAGCGGAGGCGGGCGGCTGTCCGGATGCGGATCTCGCGGCCGGTGGCAAGGTTGGTGCCGTACCATCCGCCGTAGCTGCACTCGCGGGTGAGGCGGACTTTGGCCAGCGCGCCGCTGACCTTGACGATGTAGGTGGTTCCGATGCTGACTTTGTGTTTCGTCACGGTTGCTCCTTCACGCCGGCGAGCCCGCCGACCGGGCGGGCGCGGGCGAGGCGGGCGGCGCGCTTAGAAGGGATCCGCCTCCATCGCTTTTTCGAAGTCCGCCCGGTTCATCCGGTGAATGCGCGTGCCGTCGTGCAGGTAGAAGGCCAGCCGGAAGTGATCCCGCATCGGCCTCGTCCTCTGGTGAACCGGAATCGCGAAAAGCCAGAACCGTCCGTCCTTCGCCAAGCCCTCTCCAAAGCACGCGCTGGCAGCGTCTTTCATGGCTGCGGTGATCAGCTTCTCGATCCGCTGCTGTGTGGTGGTGCTTGTCATGGTGACCTATTGATCACTCCGGCGGCCCGCAACATCAAGGCGAATTTGCTTATGAATCAGAAACTTAAAGATGGAAAGGCGATGGTCGCGTGACATTCAGTATTGAATGGTGGGATATCGACAAGGTCATCCCGTACGCCAAGAACGCGCGGAAGATTCCGCAGGTTGCCATCGACAAGGTCGCGGCCAGCATCGCGGAGTTCGGCTGGCGGCAGCCGATCGTCGTGGACGCGAAGGGCGTTATCGCCGTGGGGCACGTCCGGTGGGGCGCGGCTCGGAAGCTCAAAGTGGAGAAGGTCCCGGTTCACGTTGCCAGCGATTTGACCGATGCACAGATCAAGGCTTATCGGCTGATGGACAATCGCAGCAACGAGGAGACGGATTGGGACTTCGATCTTCTGGGCCCGGAGTTGGCGGAGCTGAAGGCGAGCGACTTTGACCTGGCGCTCACCGGCTTCGATCGCCGACCAGCGCATCTTGCGCCTGATCCAGAAGTGGTTGAAGGCGGGAGTGAGCGAGGACGGCGAGTGGTCGGAAACGAAGGTAGGCACGCCGCAAGGGGCGGTGATTTCACCGCTGCTGGCCAACGTGTATCTGCACTACGTCTTCGATCTGTGGGTGGAGGCATGGCGGAAGAAAGTGGCGGAAGGCGAGGTGATCGCGATCCGCTACGCCGACGATGTGGTGGTGGGCTTCGAGCACCGGGCCGAGGCCGAGCGCTTCCTGAACGAGTTCAAGGAGCGCCTGGCGAAGTTTGGGCTGGAAGTGCATCCCGACAAGACGCGGCTGATCGAGTTTGGCAGGTTTGCTCGGGCCAACCGGCAACGGCGGGGCGAGGGGGAGCCGGAGAACTTCACGTTTCTGGGGTTCACGCACAGTTGCGGAACCAACAGTCGCGGGAACTTCACCATCTGGCGGCGAACGGTCAGACAACGCTTGGAGGCGAAGCTGCAACAAGTCAAGCAGACGCTTCGCGAGCGGATGCACGAGCCGGTGGCGCGGATGGGGGAGTGGCTCGGACGTGTGCTGAACGGCTTCTACCAATACCACGCCGTGCCGGGCAACTGGGCCAGCCTGCACCGCTTTCGCGAACGGCTCGGACGCTACTGGATGCACGTGCTAAAACGGCGCAGCCAGAAGGGCCGGCTGAGCGCGGAGCGGGTGACTCGATTGTGTCACCGCTGGCTCCCCCGGCCCCGGTTGGTGCATCCCTATCCCGACGTGCGCTTTGACGCCACCCATCCGAGGTAGGAGCCGTATGCGGTAGTGCCGCTCGTACGGATCTGTGCGGGGGGCGGTCAGCGATGGCCGTCCCTACCGCGACCTTTCGCCTCTTTAGGTATGGTATAAGATTCAATTGAAATGCTGGCATTCCTACTTGTTGTTCTCTTCGTCTCATCACCGTCCGGAGAGCAAACGTCAAAGATACACGAAGCCACGAGCCCTAACTCGCACGATGAGAAGAGCACCGAGAAGAGCTCCCAGACCGCCACTGAACACTCAAGTACTGCAAGGGAAGACACTTCCAGTCAGCCTGATCGGGAAATGCTGGCGAATGAAGAGCGAAGGCTCGCCGACTACACGAAGAACCTGGCAGACTACACCCTGGCTCTTGCCGTCTTTACGGCCGCCCTCGGCGTAGTTGGGGGCCTTCAGTTCTTCGCGCTTCGAAGCCAGGCTCGGACCCTGCAGCATCACAGCGAGCACCTAAGAAACTCGGTGGAGGAATTAAAGCGATCCGTGGCCGCATACGAGCGCTATGCCAGGGTGAGCGAGGAGGCGCTCTCGCTGACCCGTGAGTCTAACATCACCACTCGGCAGGCGACGGAACTCACTCGACAATCAATCTTGCTTGCTCATCGACCTAAATTGTCGATTCGTCGTGTCATGTTGAGTGACGAAGACCGTGCCCTGTCCGAAGGGTCGTTTGTGGAAGGAGAGTTTTGTGTTGTCAACGACGGTGGGACGACAGCACAAATCGAAGAGATGTTCGCCACGGCTAGACGCTTTCCTCAGCTCCCAATGCGCCCAATTTACGCCGGTTCAGCACACAAAATCACTCCAGCCGTTCTTCGGCCAGGTGAAACGAAGCATTTCCGATTCAGCAAAGATGACGGCCCGTTGACGAGCGACGATCTGGTGTCGATCAGGTGGCTTGACAAACAAGGCGAACCAAGAGACTCGATTTATGTCCTTGGCTTTCTGAAGTATTCAGATGGCGGCAATACGCCAATTATTCGTCAGACATTCTTTTGCCGTAGGCTGAATATTCCAGAGTGCAGATTTGAGCCGGTCGATAACCCCGATTATGAACGAGCCGACTGAAGTGGCGAATCAATACTAATAACTCCCAGAGCAAGTCCCTCAGACAAGTTTTCGAGTTTTATTATCGCGGCTAGTTCAAAGAAAACAACAAGGATCAGTATCCAGGCTTTGTTAAATCACTCTACACCGCCACGCTGCCGCGTCAAGAACTCTCCCGACTTGGAAAGCGGACACTCCCTCGAGCCGAGAAGAATATCTTATGTCGCACGGGCAGCTAGGAGTCTGTCGGAGATAGAAATTTCCCTACGTAGAATAACTTACGAGGATCTTTTCTTTGCGGAATGTCTGTAAGTCATTGATTCTAGGTTCATCGAAATCTATCTCCGACAGACTCCTGGAGCGGCACTAGGAGCAGGTATCGTCTCTCGCTCGGCCGAACGATGCCTGAGATCTCGCATACGCTTCAAGGCGGAGTCCTCCGGATATGCGGACCACAGCATGTCAAGCACGCCTAAATACCGGGACTCCGCACGTCGTCCGTAGTCCTCAAGCACGGCCCCAGTCAGCTCATCAAAGGTCAACTGGGCGATTGCCAAGCCAGGATACAAGACAATAGGCACCGGGCCATCATTCTCCAGCTCAAAGACTACAAACCCTCGGGAACCCGGATGGACATTACCGGCTGTTGCGTGGACCTTCAGTCCCTGCCGGGCCCAAGAACTCCGGCCGTCGATGTGCGCTACCAGCGTTTTCGGAAGAGATATGAATTCGAGTGTCGTCGAAAGCGCAAATTCGCCTGGATGTAAAATGAACTGCTCAAGAACAGACTGACGGGTGATCGCCTTCACGTACATTAGCCACTCGGAATACTCCTGTTCACTCATCAAGGCGTCAAACTGCACTCTGTCAGATCGCTCCACAACCAAGAAATCAGTCCCGAGGTGAACATCTATACTGGAAGGTCCGATCTGGTCCCCAGCACAAATCATTGGTATTATGACCAATCGCTCCTCATCGACAGGATGAATAAGCCGTTTTAGGATTGCGCTATCACTAAGCATCATAACTCCACTTAACTATGCGGCCGACAGCTATGCGGCGGAGTATTTGAAATAGCGGAGGTAATACGTGAAATTTGGATCGATTTTTGTAGTAACACACTCAACTCTCTTGAGTCTCTTAATGAATTTCTAGAGAACGTCTGAGACGCCTTTTCGAAGGCGCTGGGCGCTGTCTGTAAAGCGTCTTTGCTTGGGACAAGTGTCTCAGCGCTCAATCTATATAACCATCTAATCCTCGCCAACCACCCTGCCGTTATAACTTCAAACATCGTTGCTGGGCGTTCATCAAGACGTTCCAGAACGGCTCTCTTGCTGAGCCCAGTTCCGACAGGGTCGCGAAGGTACTCTCCAAGTTGCCCTAATTGCAGGTCCGCGCGGGTCGTCGGCGCAATCCATCCCCGAAGGAGGTGGTCGCTAAGCCGATATGCGGTCTCCATTTCTTGTTGGCAAAAGCACTCGGTCCTAAGACCACCAGACGTGCTTTGCGCGCGTCTTATCGCGTCCCAAAGGGCGGCTAGCGCGTCTTCAAATCCGGGATCGCTAAGTGCAGCGTCGCACTCGCTGTCCCGTCTCTCCTGGTCTAGATTGAGTCGAGCTTCGTATAGACCGCAAAAAAGATCGTAATATTGAACAAAAGCGGAATTCTTACCGAGTCCGTTTGTTTCGCAAAACTTGCTAAATTCTCGACGGAGGAAGTCAATTCGGACATTAGGTGGCGGATGGGTATGCGCAACGAATCGCCCATCCGCGCCAACTGGCTCACGCAAGCCACCGCCAAAAAACATACCAAAGTACATCAAGCACATGATGTAAGCGGGACCTAAAATCCGATAAGCAAAATAGTCCGCATTCAGTTCGACACTCCAGTGTAAGAGTGTCGTAAGTTGTTGCTGCGTTAGCTTTAAGTTCGCGGATTTCTTCGCGGCTAGTTGAATCACTTCCGGCTGGTACAGGCTATGTGCAACTTCGTGGACCAATACGGGCCATAGCAGCGGGTTGGTGCTCTCAGCCTTTGGGAGGGCCCAGACTGCATGAGGAGGTGCCGTGCGACGCAGGAGCAGGTCCTGCCGGAGGTCGTATCTTAGAAAATTGAATTCGTCCCAGTAAACGATCGTGGGGTTGAGGGCGTCGAATTCGGCACGAAGCTCATCTTCACCGAAGAGCCGTTTGAGAAACTCGAAGACTTCTGAATCCGGCCAAGAGGTGGCGAAGGACCTCAGTGCATTGTGAACGCGTTGAAAGCGGTCTGATTGGTCAACGAGATAGTCCAGGAAGCTGATGATTTGGTCACTTTGCACGGGAGATGTTTGCGAGGCTCTAAGAATAATTGGCAGCTTCGACTGAATTTCTTGGACTGCTTCCGCGACCTGCTCCCGAAATACCGTGAACAGATGCGGTGAGCGGCCCTTGGCCTCTTTGCTTCTGTGTTCTAAAAATGCCTCTAAGTGAGCATAGCACCCCAATAATTCGGCGATGAACGCGCGAACAGAGTACGCTTGAGGTGAAAGCCCGCTATTTGTGTCTAGCGGTGACTCAGAAGGCTGCATACACCGAGTGGCAGAATCGAGTAGAATTCTTTATCTCGTCAGCAGAGACTGTCTCCAGGTGTAATAGGCGTTCGAACGTGGCGTGTGCCGCGACGGCTTTCTGTCTGAGCTCTGGGAGGCGATCTGGATGTCGCATCACCCGTTCGGACTCTTGACAGAATCTTTGAAGGAAGGCTGCTTCCTCAAAAGTGCCCTGCGAGGCGTCCCCGCCTTGGTGCTTTTCGAGTTGGCTCAGTATCGAACAGATCTGTAATCCAATATTAAGATACTGTTCCTGGTCGGGCGCTGGTTGCCCGATGGCAAGGCCGGACAGGACAACGCCAAGCGCTGCCGTATGCCGCTTAAGGTCTTCGTGGGTCTCGATTGACTTCGCTGCTTGTGTCATTGTTGCCTTTTCGCTTGGGCGTGAACCGCGGTGGCTTGAAACAACCGTCCAGTCATGATTATCACCCGCGCCGGAGTCGCGTCAAGTACTATTCTAGTCGAAAAATGGCGTGGCGTGATTGACTTTTTCCGCCAGTTTCAATAGTTTTCACTGCGACCTTGATCGGCTTGCTATCTTGAACCAGGCCCAATTTCAGGCCTCGGCCCTCTGACATTGCCCGACTGCGCTGCGAATGACCTAATCAGGGGTGGATTCAATCGGCATGGGCCGGCGACGCACCGCATTTTGAAGCGCAAGGATCCGGACTCGTTCTACGCGGCGGTGGCGGCCGATGGCGACTTCGGCGATGGTGTGAACCCGGCCTTCGTGGTTGCGGACGAGGTCCACAGGTGGAAGACGCGCAAGCAGATTGAGAACTGGGACGTGCTGAGCAAAGGCGGAATCACGCGGCGGCAGACACTGACAATCACCATCACCACGGCGGGCGTCCAGAACGAGTCTCCGCTCGCTTGGAAGCTGCACGAGAAGACGCGGCGGATCGAAGAGGGCATCGTCACGGACCATCGTTTCTGCGGCAAGATCTACGGCGCCGCGGCGGAGGACGACCCGGCGGATCCGGCCACCTGGTACAAGGCCAATCCATCGCTCGTGCGCTTCGACGAGAACGGGAAAAAGATCGACGGATTCATCACGGAGGACAAGATCCGGAAGGAGTATGAGACCGCAGAGTCGGAAGGGGATCTGACTTCATTCAAGCGGTACTTCCTGAACATCTGGGACCAGAAGGAAAACCGGGCCCTCGAGCTGGCGAAGTGGGACGCGAGCGCCGGCGACTGGAAGACGCCCGGCCTGCTGCCGAAGCTGCCGGAGGATACGGTCCGAACGCTGCCGCACGACTTCATGGCGCGGTTCTTCCAGCGCACGTGCTGGGCCGGCGTCGACCTGTCGATGACGACCGATCTGACGTCCGTGGTGTTCCTGTTCCCGGGCGACGACGATTCCTACGACGTGCTGCCGTTCTTCTGGGTGCCGGAGGCGCGCGTCCGCAAACTGGAACTCAAGCTGGGCGTGCCGCTGGCGCAATGGATCCGCGACGGGTACCTCGAGGCCACGCCGGGCGAGGTGATCGACTATCGCTTCGTGCAGGACCGGCTGGAGTGGGGCGAGCAGATGTTCGATCTGCAGGAGATCTGTTGGGACCCGTGGAATTCGCGCCAGGTCTCCGTGGCGATGGTCGACAACGGGTTCAAGTGCTTCGAAGTGCGTCAGGGCTACCAGAGTCTGTCGGAGCCCTCGAAAAAGATCCTGGCGGCCGTCGCCCGCGGCAAACTCCACCACGGCGGCCATCCGGTGCTGCGCTGGAACGCGAGCTGCCTGGCGACCGTGGAGCGCAACGACAATCTGATGTTTGCCAAGCCGGAGCGCGAGAAGAGCACCAGCCGCATTGACGGAATCTCTGCCATGACGAACGCGATGGCGCGCGCCATGCTCGGCGAGCAGAACGTCTACACCGGCGTTGTAAGGAGCGTGGGCTGATGTTTCCAGGAACGCGATGGCGCCGCCCGAGGAGCAGTCGGCCAAGATCGAGGTCTGGTGATGACGGACATTTTGCGGCGCGATTTCTCACCGATATTGTGTATTTGAAAGGCAGCAGTGACAGCCTGACCGACGAAGAGCTGGAAAGGTTCATTGCGCGCTTTCCTATAGAAGCGCTGGGATGCCACGTCCGCCGATCCTGAGCCGGCACCGTGGTCCGCCAGATACTTACCGATATTGCTGATTATCGCCGCGGCGTCGGGTCGCGACTCAGGGGCTAGCAGTCCGTGGATAAAGTCCTCGAAACATCTTGAGGCACGAATGTTTTGTCCTGATAATTGGGCATGGCGTTGGGCAAGCGGAGGCAGAAGCAGACTTCTTTCTGGGTGGAGACGAGCCAGCTGCAGGCGCGGGGGCGCCACCCCTTCTACAGTCGGCTGAACGAAATCCTCGACCGGG
>JBEKHU010000040.1:0-10700 GCA_050012115.1 Bryobacteraceae bacterium
ATCTGACCCTGTCCAAAGATACACATTCTAAAAAAAAGATTGCTGCCAACGAGGGCCCCTCCGCCGGGCCGCGGCCGGCGCTGGTCCGGCATCCAGGAGCCTGAGCAGGCACGGTTTCTGCTGGACATGGGCCCATCTTATATATAAAGATCTGATTAGACTCCTGAATCGGCGCCTGCAAGAGGCCGGTCCGCGGCCGCGGCCGATTCGGTCGGAGATTCAACTTTCGATTGGAGAGACCTTCCCGATGGAGAATACACGGCGTGGCTTTTTGCAGTCCGGGGCGGCCCTGGCGGCCGGATTGACGGGCGCGGGGTCGGTTCTGGCGGGGCAGACTGCGGCGCAGCCGCCGGCTTCGGCGCTGGTGCAGGTACCGAAGATCAAGTTCGGCAAGGTCGAGATCGGCCGCATGGTGCTCGGCGTGAACCCGTTCTACGGCTACGCCCACAACGTCGGCACGTACGGCACGATGATGCAGGAGTGGTACACGCAGGAGCGCGTGTGCAAGGTCATGCACCAGTGCGCGAGCTACGGCATCAACGCCTACAACTACGTCGACAAATCGCGCGCGCCCAAGGACTGGACGCGGTTCCAGGCCGAGGGCGGCAAGATGCACCTGATCATTCAGGTGACCGCCGGCGAGGACTCGGTGGATCTGGTGAAGCGGCTCCAGCCGCTGGCGCTGCAGCGCCAGGGCGAGGTGGTCGACAAGGCCTTCCTGGAAGGCAAGCTCGACACCGTCAAGGAGTGGTGCAAGCAGGCCCGGCAGTTGGGCGTCATGGTCGGCGTCGGCTCGCACCGCCCCGAGATCATCGCCCGCGCCGAGGACGAGGGCTGGGACGTCGACTTCTACGCCGGCTGCGTCTACAACCGCGTGCGCACTGAAGCTGAGTGGCGCCAGGCGCTGCACGGCGAAATGATGGAGCTGCCCTCCGACATCTACATGCAGAGCGACCCGCCGCGCATGTACCGCGTCCTGCGCCAAACCAAGAAGCCGTGCTTCGCCTTCAAGATCCTCGCCGCCGGACGCATCACCGGCGCGGGCGTCGAGCAGGCCTTCCGCACCGCCTTCGAGTACCTCAAGCCCAACGACGGCGTCTTCGTGGGGATGTTCCCGCGCGTGAAGGACGAGGTGAAGGAAAACGCCGAGATCGTCCACCGCATCCTGAACCACGGGTAGCCCAAGCCTGGGCGTTTTGCTCAAGTTGAGCAAAAACCGTCCGTAAGTTGATGATTCCAGGTTCAAAACGGCTCAACCTGAGCCGTTTTCCCTTTTGAATGGCTCCGTCCGCGCGGCCTCGCAGCGCTCGGCGCGCACCGCTCCGCCACGCAACTTCCAGTGATAGAACAGCGCTCCCGAGCCGAGCGTCAGCGCCGCGGCGGCGGAGGCCAGCGTCGCCAGCTTGGCCTGCGCGGGGCTCAGTGCCGGCCAGCGGTGATGTCTTCGCAACCGCACGGCCGCTCTTCTGGCGGGCCTTCGGCACTCCCGGGAAGCAACCCGGCTCTTCTTTCCAGGGGGCGTGAGACCTTTCAGGAGTCGTACTCCTTTCCCTCCGAGCCCGGGACAGAGCCGGGACAGGTCCCGACAGCCGCACCCTCTTCCTCAGTGGATTTCGGTCAACCGCTTTCCGGCCTCGCGGTCGATCCACGTGCCCGGGAACTCTTCGCGCAGTCTGGTGAAAGCGCGGGCGGCCTCGGCGGACTTTCCCGAACGCAGCAGAGCTTCCGCTTGCGCGAAGCGCGCTTCGCCGACGGTGAGCAAGCTCGCTCCAAGGCGCACCGCTTCCTCGATGGTGATGGTGGCGGGAAGCTTCTTCAACGCCGGCGGGTTGGGGTTCGTGAGGACACTGTAGGCGGCGGGGTTGCGTTCCCGGAACAGCCGGGCGCGCATGTCCCGCTGGGTGTTCAACGCGTCACCGCCTTCGCGCCCGCCGAACGGGTCGATGTCAGCCATCGCGATGCAGCCCGGTTGTTTTACCGCGGACAGCACGGCGCCCTGCGGCGAGATGATCATGGCGCCGTCCCGCATCGCGATCACGAGATAGACGAAGTTGTCCGCCGCGCGTGCGGAAGGCCGCAAGGTCAAGGCTCTCGTCGCCCGTGGTCACGGCCCCGCCCATAGTTGAAACAAAGATGACGTCGGCGCCGTTCAACGCCAGGCTGCGCGACGACTCGGGCATCACCATGTCGTAGCAGATCAGCATCCCTACGCCGCCGAGGTCCGGCGTTTCAAACACCTGGAAGCTCTCGCCGCGCACACGGTCCGATTCGCCGATGGTTGGATGCACCTTGTAGTAACGGCCAATTTCGCGGCCGTCGCGCCCGAGGAAGAACGCGGTGTTGCGGTAGGCGCCCGCCTGCTCCGCGGTGTCGCTGGAACAGACGAGATACATATGATGCGCCGCTGCCGCGCGGCCGAGGCGATCAAGCATGTGCGCGACTGCGGGCTGCAACACATCTTTCAGTACCGGCTTGTTGGCCACTTCCCAATGCAGGACTCCCAGGGTGTCCTCGGGCAGCGTGAACACGTCGCAGCCGGCTGCGCCGGTGCGATCGACAAGCTGGGCCAGTTGGTCGATGGTCTTATCAGCCTCTGCCAGGGCTGCGGCAGGGTTCAGGCGCCAGTTCACCCATGCGGGCGCCGATTGTGCCGCACAAACCCGCATCTTCTTTGAGCCGCCGGCGGGCGTGGATTGTGCCGCTAGCTTCGCGCCCCCCAGCGCCAGCAGCAGGAGCGACGCCGCTGCGATCGTTCTCAACATCTGTTCGTTCTCCTGATTTCAATGGAACGAGGAACTCCCGGCGAATTCAACGCCTCGTTCATGGCGCAAGCCCCTGGCCGGCAGACAGGAATGAATCACACCGAACGCGCAGCATGTCGCGCCGAACTACCCGGCAACGTTCGATAGATTCAAGAACACGGACAGGCACACTGCGAAGCCCGCCGCCGGAATGCTGTCTTGCGCGTATGGATCGAGCTTATCGCAAGCTGCGCGAGTGGCTCGTGAATTCCCGCGACTTCAGGCCGGCAGCGGATGCCGTAGGCGGAATACGGTGCGACGCCGAACGCGAACGCCAGGCGGCTGGCGTGCAGGCTTGTGAGGCCGAGGCCCAGAACATGGGAGCCGCGGGCAAGTTCCCCTCAGCGCAGCACGCCACTCCGGCCAGCGGCGCGCCCTCGGGTTGCGGCAAGCTGAAAGAAGCATGGAAGAGCGCAGCCATCCTCAGCGGCTGATCGTCGCCATCACCGGTGCGTCGGGCGTTATCTACGGGATCCGCCTTCTGGAGGCGCTGGCGCGCGACCGCGCCCTGGAGACGCACCTCATCCTGACTCCCGCGGCACGCGCGACCATGGCGCAGGAGACCGCCTGGAAGCCCAGGGACGTGGAGGCCCTGGCGAGCATCGTCCATTCCAACTTCAACATCGGCGCCTCGATCGCCAGCGGTTCGTTCGAGACGCTGGGCATGATCGTCGCTCCGTGTTCGGTGAAGACCCTCTCGGCCATCGCCAACTCCTATTCCGCGGATCTTGTCGCCCGCGCCGCGGACGTGCAGCTGAAGGAAGGGCGCCCAGTCGTGTTGCTGGTCCGCGAGACGCCCCTGCACGCCGGCCATCTGCGTTTGATGCAGCAGGCCGCGGGCAACGGCGCCGTGATCATGCCGCCCGTCCCCGCCTTTTATGGCCGTCCGAAGACGCTCGACGATCTTGTCAACTCGACCGTCGGCCGGGCACTGGCGCGCGTGGGCATCCGCAACCGCATGTACTTCGAGTGGTTGGGCATGGCGAATCCCGCATCGCCCGAACCCGCGGAGACCGAGTAAGCGCGGGCCAAGTTGCACAGGGCTCGCACGTAGCGCAGGCACAGTATCGTGGCGCGGACACTCGTGACTTAGGCGCTGGCACTCGAGTCGACGCGCGGTTCCCGCAAGCGGTAGCCGGCTGAAGCCGGCTCGCAGGATGAATCCTGCCCCACAAAGCGCAACGGCTCCATTCACGTCTCGGCTCCATTGAGCCGCGGCTCCAGAAGGGCTACGCTCTACTTCGTGCCGAGATAGACGTTGAAGCTGCGCAGGCGCGGCGGCCCGAGCGCGGAGGCAATTGTCAGGTACACCTTGCTCGCGGTCGCCGGCGCGAAGATCTCGATCTTCTTGTGGCCGACGGTCGTCCCGTGAGCCAGCAGTCGTCCCGTGTCGGCCACCCCGGTGGAGATCCAGTACTCGCGGATGCGCTGGCCCTCGGTCAGATCCTCCTCGATCACGGCCCGGTCGAACGTGATGTTCCGCGATAGCCGCACCTCGTACGAGCAGGCGTGCTCCGGGGCCGTGGCGCAAAGCTCGGGATTCGTTGGAACCAGCGACCGCTGCTCCAGCAGGCCCCTGCCGTAGATGCGACGCACTTCGGCGCCGAATTCGGCCAGCCGCTTCACGTCCACCTCGGGCAGAAGGCCGCGATTATCCGGTGCCAGGCCCAGCACCAGTTGCGCGCCGCGGCCGACGGTCTGGTGATAGATCTCCATCAGCTTGTCGAGCGGCTTCAGCTTGCCCTCGGCGTTCGGATGCCAGAACCAGTGCCCGTCGCGCAGCGGAGTGTCGGCTTCGGCCGGGCGCCAGCGGAGTATCTGGTAGGCGTCGACGACGTTCCAGTTCTCCTCGTTCGCCGTCCCGTCTTCATTGCCCACCCAGCGGATGTCGGCGTTCGGCAGCAGCCCGACATCGGCGAAGATCATCGTGTTTGGTTGGTACGTGCGCAGCGTGCGGATGTAGCGCGTGAAGTCGTAGACGTGCCCCTCGCTGCCCGCCCCGTCCAGCCAGAACTCGGTCAGCTCGCCGTAGCGGGATGCCAGTTCCTCCACCTGGTGCGCGTAGTGCGTGTCGTAGGCCGCGTTGTCTTTGTAGGCCGGCTCGTGGCGATCCCACGGCGAAAGGTAGACACCGAAGCGCAACCCGTGCTTGCGGCATGCCGCGGCGACTTCGCGCACCATGTCGCCCTTACCGTCGCGCCACGGACTGGAGGCGACGCCGTATTTCGTCTCGCGCGTCGGGAACAGGCAGAAACCGTCGTGGTGCTTAGCCACCAGGACCAGGTACTTCGCCCCCGCCGCCTGCGCCGCGCGGACCCATTGCTCCGGATCGAATTGCGCCGGATTGAAGACCGCCGGATCCGCCTTCCCGTCGCCCCACTCCCGATCCATCCACGTGTTGGGGCCGAAGTGGATCAGCACGCCGATCTCGAGGTCCTGCCAGGCCAGTTGCTGAGGGCTCGGACGGACATCGGCGAACTGCTGGCCGCGCAGCAGCGCCATTCCTGTGCAGAGAACCAACAACGCGCGTTTCATGACGGGATGCTATCAGGGCCGGATGCCCCCTTCAAGCGTTACACTCCAAACGTATGCGCTTCCCGCGTCAGAGTGGCATCCTGCTCCATCCGACCTCGCTCCCCGGCGGCCACGGCATCGGCGACTTCGGCCCGGAAGCTTTCCGCTTCGTTGAGTTCCTGGCGGAGGCCCGGCAGACCCTGTGGCAGATGTTGCCGCTCGGGCCGACCGGCTATGGGGATTCGCCCTACCAGACCTTCTCCACCTTCGCCGGCAACCCGCTCCTGATTTCCCTCGACACGCTGGCCGATGCCGGCCTTTTGTCCGCCACGGAGCTCGCGGGCGCGCGCTTCGGCCAGGGGTCCGCGGATTATGCCTCCGTCATCCATTTCAAGCTCCTCCTGCTGGACCGCGCCGCGAAGGCCTTCTTCCGCGATGCCAGCCTCGCCCAGCGCGCCGCGTTCGACACTTTCTGCGCCGCGCACGCCGCCTGGCTCGACGACTTCGCTCTCTTTATGACGGCCAAGCGCGCCCACGGCATGCGCGCCTGGACGGAGTGGGAACCCGCGCTCCGCGACCGTGTGCCTTCGGCGCTCGACACTTTGCGTCTAACCCATTCCGGAGAAATCGAAGCTGAGAAGTTCAAGCAGTTTGTCTTCTTCGAACAGTTCAATGCGCTCCGCAACGCCTGCCGCCACTCGGGCATCCGCCTGATGGGCGACATCCCCATCTACGCCGCCGGCGACAGTTCCGACGTCTGGAGCGCCCGCCGCTTCTGGCATCTCAACGCCGACGGTACGCCGGCGCTTCAATCCGGCGTTCCACCCGACTACTTCAGCGCCACCGGCCAACTCTGGGGGAATCCCATTTACCGTTGGGACGAGATGGAGCGCGACGGCTACCGCTGGTGGATCCAGCGCATTCGCGCCATCTTTGCTTTGTTCGACGTGGTCCGCGTGGACCATTTCCGCGGATTCCAGGCCTTCTGGGAGGTGTCGGGCGGTGAAATCACCGCCACCAACGGCCGGTGGACGCCTGGTCCCGGCATCCAGTTTTTCGAAACGATCGCGGCGCAACTCGGTGAACTGGCCATCGTGGCCGAGAATCTCGGCGTCATCACGCCCGAGGTCGAAGCCATTCGGCACCGGTTCGGCTTTCCGGGCATGGCCATTCTGCAGTTCGCTTTCGGCCGCGACCCGCAGGCGCCCGACTTCAAACCGCACAACTATCCACGCGAGCTCGTCGCCTATACCGGCACACATGACAACGACACGACGGTCGGCTGGTGGACCAGCAGCGGAGAGGGCGACTCAACCCGCACCCCGGAAATGATCGCCGAGGAGCGCGACCACACATTGCGTTACCTTGGTTTGGCCAGCGGCGACGAGATTCACTGGAGTTTCATCCGCGCCCTCATGGCTTCGGTCGCCAACACGGTCGTCTTCCCGGCGCAGGACCTGCTGGGGCTGGGTAGCCCGGCGCGCATGAACATGCCCTCGACCCTCGGCACCAACTGGCTGTGGCGACTCGAACCCAGCGCCTTGACGCCCGCCATTGCGGCGCGTCTGGCCGAGATGGTGAAGCTCTACGACCGGCTCCCGGCCGCGGAGTAGCTCCGTCTTAGAGATTTCTGAGCACGAACGACACGACCTTGTAGCCGTCGATGTATTTGAACGGCGCCTCCCCCAGCGTGTAGTGCCCGCACGGTAGCGCCACCACCTGGTGGTCCAATTTGTGCTCCCGCGCCATCCGGATTGTGTCCTCCGACAGGTTCACCGGGAACGTCGTATCGTACTTCGTGTAGAGGAACAGGGATTTCTTGTGCCTCGCGGCGAATTTGTCGAAGTACGCCGTCGGGCTGATGCACATCCACAACCGCCGCAGCGTCGGCAGGTCGATGACGCCCTCCAGGCCCTGCCTGACATGCAATGTGGAGAGTCCCGTCCAGGCCACGTCGGCGAAGTACGTCGAACAATGGTTGAAGGCGTTCACGTGGAACCGCTCGTCGTGCGCACTCGCCAGGAACGCATAGCACGAGCCGAGCGACGTGCCCACAATGCCGATGCGCTCCGCCCCCTGCCGTTCCAGCCAGTCCGCCGCGCAGCGGATGTCCAGTACGGCCTGCCGTGTCGCATCGATCGTACGGCCGATATTGGAACTCACGGCGTAGTCGGCCCGCTCGAGTTCGGCCGGCATGCGAGAGTCGTGGTACGGCAGGCTCAGCCGCAGCGCCGATATTCCGAATCTTTGAAACCCCCGCGCCAGCGCGTTGTGCGCGTTGCCCGGCGCGTTCCAGTGCGGCAGCACCAGTACGCACCTGCGCGTCGACCTGCCCGGGAACCACTGCCCGTGCACGACGTTGTTCTCCGCGTACGGCGTCTTCACCGGCGAGGTGAACCGCAGCACGCCGTCGTGCAGCCGGAAATCGCCGGGCGTGGTGTGCTGGTAAAATCGCTCGCTGTCGGCGACCGCCGCTTCGCTGATCCGCAGCAGGCACTCGCGCGGGCCGTCTCCGTTCGCCGGCCCTGCCTCCGCCACGGGCCAGCCCCGGGACCACTCGGCGCCCCACTCAAAGGGCCTCACCACCCGGTTGTTGGCGCGAAAGCAGAGACTTTCTTCCCACCGGTTCATCCACCGGCCATAGAGCATTTGGAACGGCATCACACCCGGTAAACTACCAGCGTATCACCGCCCGATTGCACTCCAGTTACTTGATGAAGAAAGACCGCTTGGAGCGCGCTTTGGCTAATTCCAGGCCGTACAGATTCACGTGGTCGAAGGCCCACAACGTGATCGTCCGGAACTTGAGCTGGCGCGCATTCCAAACCTCCTTCATCCATGCGTAACTCGGCCGGAACACCGGTGTGATACAGCTCACCAGACTGGGAGGCCAGCCCAGGTCAATCGGTAGCCGCTGGCACTGCTCGGCCAAGTCCGTGTCGCGGCACCACGCCCCGAAGTCCAGCGCTTCGAGCTTGAACCGGTCGAAGCCCGATCCGCCCGGCTGCGCCCACTCCGGCGGCAGGTTCACAAATCGGTTCAACCGGCCGCCCAGGCCGTGTATGCCCGTCGGCGTCGGGTAGTCGACGTCGTCGGGGAACAGGATCTCGAACCGCGTCCCCGGTGCCGCGGCTTTCACCGCCGACGTGATGGAGCCGCAGTAGTCCCGCAGCCGGTTGCGCAGGAACGTCGCATCCGCCCCGCCGTTGATCCCGGGGTCGTCGTTCGGCGTCTGGAACGCCGCCGGCGGCCGCCCCAGCGTCGCTTGCGCCGCCGCCGTCGTCTCCGCATCGTAGTACGCCATCCCGCCGCCCGGATTAGCCGCCGAGTAGTCGGTGAAATACCACCACGTAAACTCGCCGCATTGCAGCGCAGGTGCGAGCCCCGCCCCCGCCATCGCCTGCGCCAGCCAAATAAACACGCGCTCGTGGTAGCTCTGCATCTCCGTCGAGAACGCGCAGTGCGTCGACCGCAGGTTCGCGAACCCCACATCGGTGATCACCGGCGCCCCGTCCGCGAACACCGCCGCGTAGCCGCCCGGCGGGTTCACCAGCTCCATCGAGCACGCGCTCGTCACCTCCAGCCCCGCCGCCGCGCACTGCGCATAGAAGTCCGTATGCCACGCCCGCGCTCCCGCGTTTAGCGGCGGATCCTGCGTCGGGTCGACCTGCCAGGTGCCCGCCACCCCGCTCTCGAGCGACCCGCCCGCGCTCACCGTGCCCGTCGAACCCTGGAGCAGAACCGTCGAAGGAGTCAGGACGTAGCTGTATGCCGGCGCCGCCGACCGGTTGTGAATCGTCAGCCCTGTCCCGCTCGCTTCCGCCCACACGCCCACATAGATCGCGTTGATGAAGTCCGCGAAGTGCCGCGCGATCGTTGCCGGCGTATCGGGCCCGAACACCGTCTTGCCGCAGCTCTGCCCGCCGATGTCCAGAAAAATCTGGTCCCCCTCAACGAAACTGCCACCGAAGCGCACCTCTGCCGCGCCCGGCGCATTACCCACCGGCGTGCGCTGATTCCACCAGAACACACCGATATACTCATTCACCGGACCCTGCAGGCCCAGCTTGTTCAGCAGCCACAGAATCCGCGCCGGCGGCAGCTTGTAGGTATGGTCCGTCGAGTAGTCGAACGCCGCCGACAGATCCGTTTGCGGCAGCATTGACGGAACGTCCGTCGTGGGTACGCACGCAATCAGGTGGTCGACGAGCAGCGTCCCGTCCTCCATCGCCAGCTTCACGCTGTGCGCCCCCGCCGCCACGTTCGAGAACAATCGCCGGCGCGCGGTGATGGCCGCGCCGCCCCCATTGGTGTTCAGCGTGGCCGGCCCCCCGCCGCCGTCCAGGCTCGCCTGCATGTTGCCGCCCGTCGAGTTGAACTCCGTCGCCAGCCACACGTCGTGCTGGTAGCCGCAATAGTAGCTGATCGTCACCGCCGCGCCCGCCTGCCCCAGTTGGCCCACGCCCCCGAGGTAGAACCCGTCCTGCAGCGCCCACTGCCCTTGGTACGTGCACGCCCCGTCGGTGCACCTGATCCAATGGCTGTTCGAGCCCGGCACCTGCAACTGCCGCACCGCCTCCGGCCCGCTCACCGTCCAGTTCTCGAACTTCGCCTTCCACTCCTCGCTCCCCATGCTCGCGCCGTTGGCCAGCCGCGGTGCCAGCGTTAGCCACATCTGCTGCACATCTGTCAGACCCAATGCGCTGAAGTCCAGCGTCACCCTCAGCGTGGCCGTCGAATCGCCGCCAGCCAGTCGCAGCTCCGCTAGCGACGCCTTCAGCCCGTCCGTCTTGTTCACCGCCAGCAGCGTGACAAAGCTCGCATCGTACCCGCCCGTCGCCGTCGAAATCGTCAGACTCGTGCCGTTCGCCGCAGCCTGCAGCGCGAACGGCGCCTGCGCCGCGCCGTAATCCGTACCGTTGATCTGCCCCGCCAGCGCCGCCGCCACCGTCGCCGCCGTCACGTGATACAGATCCAGTTGCCCGTTGTCGGTGGCCGAAACCGTCACCGTCCCGCCTGTGCTCAGCCGCGTGGACAGGATGATCTGCCCCGCTTGCGGCCCGGCCGACGCCGCGATCTCCGGGTCGCCGCTGCCCGCGTTGATCGCCCCCACCAGCGCCTGCACCAGGCTCGCCGCCGTGTCCGTCCCCGTGATCGTGTAGGAGTAGCTGCGCGTGTCCACCGTGATCGTGTAGGTCTTGCCCGGCGTGTCAATGTAGAACTGCACGCTCCAGCTCGTCTGCCCCGGCACGATGTAGTCGTAGGCGATGTTCAGGTACCACAACGTCAGCCGGTCGTACGGCTGCAAGTTGTCCCCGATGATCTCCAGCGTGCCGCTCGCCACCGGGTCCGGATTGGCGATTGTCTGGGCGTAATCGGAGAGCC
>JBEKHU010000041.1:0-10611 GCA_050012115.1 Bryobacteraceae bacterium
CTCAACGAATTCGATGTGGCCGCCGAAACCGGCGCACTGCCGTGTCAGGTCCGTGTAAATGTCCAGCATGCCGCCGTAATAGTGGCCCAGCACGCCGAGCCGGTTATGCTCCAAAACGAAAGCCACGCGCGCCGCAGCGAGCCAGCCCGAGATTTCGTCCGACGACACCGGGTCGTTCTCGAGCATGCCGGTCACCTGGAAGAACGGAATGCGGCAGCGGCGGAAGAGGTTCGCGATTTCGGGGACGGAGCAGGCCTGGCACCAGCTCAGCCACTCCCCGGTCATCGCGCCGCGGTCGTGCGACGCGTTGAAAGTGGCGTAGTCGATCGATTCGCCGGGCGAGAGGTTCAGGATGATCACCGGGACCTTGACGCGGCGCACCACCGGCAAGACCGTGGACGACAACGCATAGGTTGAGACGTGCAGGAAGATCAGATCGACGTCGGCCTCGCGGAAGCGATGTCCCGCCGCCAGAGCCTTCTCCGGCGTGTCGATGAGACCCAGATTGACGAGGGTCACATCAGCGCGCGCAAGCTGCGCGGCGACCTGCGCGTTGTAGCCCTCCAACTTATCTTTCAGGCCGCTGAACTGGGGCCAGTACGCGTCCGTGCCGATGCTGAAGAGGCCGACGCGAAGATCCCGCCGTGGTGCTTGGTCGCTCATGGGATTGGTGAGTCCAGCCTACTTGAGCAGACAGGTCCCCGCAAGGAGAACCAGCGGACCGCCCAAGTTCAGACAAACGAAGCGCCTTCCACCTTTGCGTGGAGTGGCAGACCCCGGCCATCCCGGCATGCCCGGCCGGGTCACAACTTCTTGCCGCTTCGCGCCTGGCCGCGGCCGACAGGTCAGAAGTAGAACTTCGCACCCAACTGCAGCACCCGAGCCATGTGCGCCCCGCTGGGGTGCAGAAAACCGACACCCGCAAGGCACGAAGAGTCGCCGGCCGAGTTCTGTGAGCCGCCGTAACAGGAGGCTTCGCTGTTCACCCCGTTCCACTGCGGGTGGTTGAAGAGATTGAACGCTTCCGCGCGGAATTCGAAGTACCTGCTCTCGTTCAGCGTGAAGCGTTTGAAGAGCCCGGCGTCGAAGTTCGTCCGCAGCGGCAAGTTCAGGATGTTCCGGCCCGCGTTGCCGAAGGTCAGCCCACGGGGCGCGGCGAACGCACCGGGATTGTACAGCAGCGGCCCGGTCACGCCCTCCACATTGGTCATTGGAGGCGGCGAGTGGATGTCGCCGATGACATCCACGTACGAACCGGTGCCGACTCCATTCGCCACTCCGGAATTGCCGCCGAACACGCCGTTGGTGACGCTGAACGGAGTCCCGGTCGAGGAGGTAATCATTCCGGAAAGCTGCCATCCGCCGAAGACCTTGTGCAGGGTCCCCTGCTTCGTAAAGAACGGAAGGTCGTAGATGAAACTCAGATTGAAAATCTGACGCTGATCGAAGTTCGAACTCGAACGCGTCCGGCTCATGTTGTAGCTATCCACAAAGTTTCCGTCGTAGCGGTCGGACGAGTCGTCGATGGAGTGGCCGTAGGTATAGGCGAGGCTGAACTGCAGGCGGCCGGTGGTTCGCCGCATTGCTGCCTGCAGCGCGTTGTAGCTGGAATTCGCCATGTTCTCCAGGCGGGCGATGGGGCCCAGCCCCGTGTACGGCCGATTGGGGTTGGGATCTGCGCCGCAGGCGATCCCGAGCAGCACGGCCGCTTGCCCCGTGGGAGCCACTCCGTTGACCGTGCCGTTGTCGCAATCGCCCTGCGTGATCGGTTGGTTCGGTCCAAACGGGTTCTGCGCGGCGGGCAGCGGAGTAAGCTGGTTGATCTCCCGCTGCCAGACGAGGTGCGTCCCCTTGCTGCCCACGTAGGAGACACTCAACACCGAGTTCCTCCACAGCTCACGCTGGACATCGAGGTGCCACTGCTGCATGTAGGGCCAGATGGCCTGGCTCGGAATCGAGTTGACGCTGAGCGGGAACAGGAGCGACTCGCCGCCGCCCGATCCGACATTGTTGTAGCCGACAATGTTGTACTGCTGAGGCACCTGCACGCGTGGAGGGCTGCTCTCCAGCGACTCCGTGTTGCTCTCGTTGCCGTTGGTGTGCTCGTAGAAGATCCCGTAGCCGCCGCGAATCGCGGTCTTCCCATTGCCGATGGGATCCCACGCGAATCCGATGCGCGGAGCGGGGTTGAACAGGTGCCCGGTCATGCAGCCCGCCGGAACGCCTCCCGCGCCGCACTGCGCGATGCCGGGGAAATACGTTCCGCTGCCCGGGATGAGCGCCCCCGACTGCCCGGTCACCGAGCCGTCGACATCGATGCTCGCCGCGGTACTCGCGGTATAGAGCCCGGGGAAGAAATTGTACGCCTGGCGGTACTTCTCGGCGTAGGTCCCGTACAGGCTGATCCGGATGCCGAGGTTCAATGTCAGTTTCGAGGTGACCCGCCAGTCATCCTGGAAATACGGCTCCACGATCTTGTAGCGGTTGTAGTATTTCGGCTGCTGGTTGGCCTGCTGGAATTGAGCGATCCTTCCGGTCAGGAAATCTGCGAACGCATTGCCTGTCGTCACTAACAAGTCCGAGTTGTCGAACGACAGGATCCCCTGGGTATAGACGCTACTCATCTCGTTCTTGCGTGCGATCACCACGTAGACGCCGAGCGACATATTGTGGCGCCCCATAATCTTCGAGACTGTGTCGCGGAAGGTGAAGGTCGGATTGGCGTTGTTCCAAGGGAAGTAGCCTGTATCCGTTGAGAACCCGCCGCCGTAGGCCGCGCCGCCGTTGATGCTCACGGCCGGCATCCGGCCGCCGAAGCCATTGTCGAAAATGCCCGGCATCGTCATATCCGAGGGCCGCTCAACCGCGCCGATGGCGTTCAGCTTGATCTTGTCGGTGGTGTAACTGGCCACGAATTCGTTGAGCAGGGTGGGCGTGAAAGTGGCTACGAGGCTCGCGACGGCGCTGGTGCCCGGTCCCTGGAAATCGGTCTGGACGGTCGGGAAGCTGGCGCCGTTGCCCCACAACGGAGTGGGAGTGACGGTGCCCCAGGAATCGTGGATGTAGCGGAAGAAGGTGCGGTACTTGGAACTAATGTTGTAGTCGATGCGGACCAATTCCTCCCGCCAGTTCATCTGCTCCGCAGGCGAGGCGCGGTAAAAGGACGCCGCGCCGCTGCCGGAATTCGCCGACGGCATCAGCGTCAGCAAGGCCTTGGCGTTCGCATCCACCGGAACCATGTTGGCCGGGAACGGCGCTCCGGTATCGGGATCCTGCGGGCAGTCCGCCCCGGGACATAACTCCGAGAAGTCCCCGTTTCTCTGCAGATCCGAGGGCACCTGCGTGTTGAACGTCTGCCCGGGCACCTTCTCCTTACGCCACTCCTCAGACCAGAAGAAGAAGAGCTTGTCCTTGTCCTGGTTGAACTTCTTGGGGATGTAGATGGGACCGCCGAGCGTGTAACCGAAGTCCTGCTTGCGGTACTCCGGTCGCTCTACATCGAAGAAGTTGCGGGCATTGAAGGCCTCGTTGCGCACGAAGTACGCCAGGTTGCCGTGGAACTCCTTGGTCCCCGACTTGGTGACAGTCAGGATCGTGCCCGACCCGTTCCGCCCGTACTGCGCGCCATAGTTGGACGTCAACACCTTGACTTCGGCGATGGCGTCCACGTTGGGATAGACGTTCAGCGTCGAGTTGCTGCCGTTATCCATGTTGTCGCCGCCGTCGAGCTCCCAGTTGTTGTACTCGCCGCGGCCGCCGTTGATGCTGTAGCTGACATTGCCCGCCACGCCGACCATGCCTTCGTCCTGGCCGGTCTGGTTGCTCACCCCGGGGACCAGCATGACGAGTTGGGTGAAGTTGCGTCCGTTCAGCACCAACTGGCTCATCTCCCTGCCCGTGACCACGCCGGAGACCTGCGAATCCTGCGTCTCCACCATGGCGACGCCCTCCCCCGCCACGGTCAGCGACGTGGCGATGTCGCCTACCTGCAAAGTCACGTCCACGCGCAGCTTCTGGGCTACGCGCAGCACAACGGCGGTGGCAGTGTATGTCTTGAAGCCCTTCTGGCTTACGCTGACGTCGTACGAGCCGGCGACCAACGCCGCCACCAGGTAATCGCCGTCGCTGTTGGTGGGGACTTTGAAGGCGGTCCCCTGAGCCACATTGGTGATGGTCACCGCCGCGCCGGGAACCAGGGCGCCCGTGTTGTCGCGGACTGTGCCGGTGATCGATCCGCTACCCTGCGCGAGCGCGATCGCCGTGCAGGCGACCACACCCAGAAGAATGGAGAAAGCCTTGACTTGAAACATGCAACTCCCCCCTTTGGGCTGATACACACCTCATGCGGTCATTTCGACCCGCTTTCATACTCCGTTCGAATGATATTCGAACAAACGGCAAAGTCAAGGGTTAACTGGTCTTATGACCTCAATATCTTGACGCGAGCGTCCGTCCTGCTGGTAGACTCTTGCCGTGGCCGGGTGGCGTCCAGTGTTGTTGGTACTGCTTGTGGCTGCCAGCCCGTGCGGGCAGCCGAAGACCCAGCCGGTGCCGTCCCCGGCTCAGGTCTTCGCCGAGGGGCAGCAAGCGCTGGCGAAGGGCGATCTACCGGCCGCGGAACGCGCTTTTCGGATAGTGCTCGAACTAGACCCCGCCTCCGCCGCCGCGCACGTCAATCTGGGCGTCGTTTCGATGCGCCGGAAAGAGTGGCAGAAGGCGCTGACGGAGTTCCGCGAGGCGCAGAAGCTCGCTCCGGAGATGCCCGGCATCCAGCTCAACATCGGGCTGGCCTGGTTCCGGCAAGGCAATTATTCCCAGGCGATTCCGCCTCTTGAGACGGTCCTACGCGGCCAGCCCGACTCGGCGCAAGCACGCGAGCTGCTCGGCCTGTGCTACTTCTTCGCCGACCGCTACGCGCAGGCGGCCGCGACGCTCGAGCCGCTATGGCAGGCGCGGTCCTCTGACCTGAACTTCCTGTATGTGCTCGCCGTCTCCGCCGGCAAGAGCTCGCGCGATGAACTGGCGGAGCGTGCCATGCGCAGGCTCTTCGAGGTGGGCCAGGATTCCGCCGAAGTCGACCTTTTCGTGGGTCGCGCGCACCTGTATCGCAACGAGGACCGCCAGGCGGTCGAAGTGCTGAAGCGCGCGCTTCAGAAGAACCCTCGCCTGCCTTATGGCCAGTACTATCTCGGACTGGCCTACCGCCGGCTCACCGACCTCGAAAGCGCGCGCCACGCGTTCCAAGCCGAAGTCCAGAACCAACCCGATGCGGCTTACGCCTGGAACCAGCTCGGCATTGTGGAAACCAAGCTCGACCAATGGGACTCCGCCGGACCATGCTTCCGCAAATCCATCGCGCTGAATCCCAATATCGCCAGCGCGCATCGCGGGCTGGCCGCGGTCTATCGCCACGCGGGCCGGCTGCAAGAGGCGCTGGCCCAACTCGACGTTGCCCTCGGCCTCGAGCCCCAAAGCTCGAGCGTGCGCTATCAGCGCGGCCAGATCCTGCTGCGGCTTCACCGCACCCAGGAGGGCCTGGCCGAGCTGCGCCAGGTGAAGCAGATGCTGCAGCCGGCCGACGACCCCGTGGAGGACGAAGCTTCGGCCAAGAAGATCACCGAGCCGCAGCCTCCTCCGGACAAGCAGTAGACCGTCAATTCCGAACGGCCGAAACGTTCCACCCGTCCACCTGCACGACGGGCTTGCTCTTCCCCAGGTCCGCGGCGTGGTACGTGGCCGTCACGGTGCGCTTCTCGCCGGGCAGCAGCGTGAAGTAGTTGTCCTCCCACAGCACCGGCAGGATCTCGACCACCTGCGGCGGGTCGTCGGAATCCTCATCCACCTCTTCTCCCCGGTTCACCTTCAGGTGCACGGAGAAGGCGAGACTCTTCGACGGGTTCTCGACGGTCACGCGCGTGATGCCCTGATCCCCTTTCACTTCCGATTGCGCCGAGTATTTCACCTGTACTCGGGGCAGGGCGTTCAACGCCGTCATGTCGGCGTAGGTCTTGGTCGGCGTCACGTACCAGGTCGACTTGTCCCAATCCAGTTCCTCGGGCTGCGCCGACAACCAGTAGAAGTTGGTGCTGACGGTCTTGCCGGAAGAATCGGCAAGCGCCAGGCGCACGAAGTAGGCGCCCGACAGTCCCTGGAGCGCCGGCACGTTGAACAGGCGCGTGGAGCTGTCTGGAGTCACATCGACGCGTGCCTCCTTGGTCCACTTCTCGGTCATGTCGAGGTTGTAGACCCAGGCCTGCGCCTTCATCCCCGCGAACGACTGATAGAACGAATTCACGACCACGATCGAGCGGTCGTCGTAGCTGTACTGGATGTGCAGCGGCTCGTTCGCTTTCTTCGCGCCGAAGTAGCTGCCGCCCGGCCGCAGGTACCAGTCGTAGAGGTGCCAGATCATCGACGGCCAGGCATTGTTCAGCATCCACTGGATCACGCCGGTCGAGGTGTACTTGTTCCGCCCGAAGGCCTCAAACATCGCGCGGTGGCTTTCGTAGGCCAGCACCTGCGCCTTGCGGGCGTATTCCTCCAGGCTCTGCGGCTTGCCGTAACGCGCGTTCAGCGCCTCGGTGAACACGTGCAGGTCGCGGAACGGCCCGCCCCCGGTGTGATAGTCCCACGCGGAGTTGATGGGCCACAGCTTGTCCTGCGGCAGCATCGCCTGGAGGCTCTCGATTGGCGGCACGGACGGTCCCGGGCTGGTTTCCGTGTTGAAGCCGTGCGCGCCGCCGCGCTTGGTGTCCAAGAGCCAATAGCTGGGCGCGACGTATTCGTAGGGACCGGTCATCTTGAGCCCGGTTTCGCCGCTCACCTCGGTGGGCTTTTGCGTCGCCGACGACTGATAGGGATTCGGCCAGTTCAGCTCCTTCAGAATTTCGATGTAGCGCCGCTCCACCTGCGGCACGGGAGGATTGTCGCTGCCGTTGAGCCAATTGAACACTGACGGGTGGCTGCGCAAGCGCCGTATCTGATCGCGCAGCGACGCCGCCGCGATCGAATGGTCCTCGTCCTTCCAGTTGGCCCATTTTTCCCAGTGATCGCAGCAGCACCACCCGGTCAGCACCAGGATGCCCATCTCGTCGGTCAGCTCAAAGAAATGGTCGTTCTCCAGTTTGCCTTCCATGCGCACCGTGTTCAGGTTCATGTCGCGGACGTAGCTCAGCTCCGCTTGCTGCCGCTCCGGCGAGGAGCGCAGCAGCATGTCGAACGTGTAGCCCGCCCCGCGGATGAGGATGTTCTTACCGTTGATCTGAAAGACGCGGTGGTTTTGGGCGTCGAGCTTCGAGGTTACCTCGCGGATGCCGAACTTGATCGCCGATTCATCCGATACCAGCCCGCCCGTTTCGAACTGGAGCTTCAACGGATACAGGTTCTGCGGCCCTACCTGCACCGGCCACCACAGGCGCGGGTTGTCGAGCTTCAATTGCGCGAACCTGTCCGGCGTGAAGGTGACGACTTTCGCCTCGCCCGGCGCCAGTTCCACTTCCTGCGAGAAGCTCAGCGCCTCGATGGAACCCTTCAACGTTCCTCTCAAAGTCCGCTCCGCGCCGTTCCGTGCCTCGGCCGTGACCGTTAGTTCCGCCTTATCGGTGTTCGGCAGATTCAGCCGCGTGATCACTTGCGGGAAGCGGATCGCCACCGGTCCCGTGGCGTCCAGGTGCACGTCGCGCCACAGCCCCATGCCTTTGTCGGGGGCGGCCGGGTTCCAATCGACGAACGTGATCCCGAGGTCGTCCGCTTCCGGCGGGAAGATCTCCACCGCCAGACAGTTCTTCTGGCCGGCCTTCACCACCCCGGTGACGTTGTACTCGAACAACCGCCACGCCCCCGCCATCTGGGCAGACTCCGCGATCTGCTTGCCGTTCAGCCAGACGTTTGCCCGGTAGTTGATCCCGTCGAAACGCAGCCACAGCGTCTTGCCTTGATAACTCTCCGGCGCGCTGAATTCCGTCCGGAACCACCACGCCTGGCGGAACGGGCTTTCGGGCGGCATCGCGATGTTCGAAAAATTGCTCGCAATCGGGTAGGTTGTCCCCGCGATGGCGCGCAGGTTCATCCCGGTGTAAGGGTCGGGGTAGACCTGGTCGCGCACCAGTGCGCTGACCACCGTGGATGGCATCGTCGCCTTGTACCAGAGCCGGGCCGGATAGCCCGGCGTCGACACGCTTGCGGCCGTGTCCCGAACCGATGACGACGGTTGGATCGCCCAACCCTCCCGCAACAACAACTTGTCATTTTGGGCGTAGGCGGCCGATGCCGCCAGCGCCGTAATCAGCACCAGGCAGTGAGTTCTCTTCATAAGCAGCTTGCCTCATGATAGTCACACTCGTGGCGGCCGCAACCCGGCCCGCCCATCGCACGCCGCAGTCCGCGGCCGCAGCGGCGCAAGACTCAGCGTCCCAGGACGCCCTTCATGATTGCGAGGAACGGTCTGGCAAACACCAGGCTGACACTCAGGCTCACCAGAAGCGGTGGCGCCAGGGCGCTCCACTTCTTGTGAGAGACGGCCTCGATCATGAGCCACAACAGCAGCGGCGAAACAGGTCGCCCGAAACCAAACGCCTCGATCATGTGACTGGGCGAATCGAGCACCAGTGCCAGGGCGGCAAAGAAACCGACACAGAGAGTCGCGGGCGCCAAGTCGCGCTGCAGGAGCCAGCGCACGGCCAGGATGATGCTGATAGCCAGACCCAGTACGGCTAGAAAATCGGTGACTCGCATCAACAGCTGCACGACCGGATCGGGGAACGGCCGGAACCAGAGCAGACGCCGCAAGGTGCCCCACACTGGGATTCCAAACATGAATGCAGGGCCATCAGGCGGCAGCCGCATGGCCAGGTACCCGTACCAGACGACAGTCGGGATGCCGCTCGCAGCAAACCAGGCGGCCTGGCGCCAGTCGCGGCGCCACAATCGATCCGCCACCAATGCGGCGCCGAGCAGCAGGCCTGTGTCGCGCGTGAGGGCAGCCAGCAGCGCCAGCACCCAGACACGGGTCCAGCGCTGCTCTTCGCAGTACAACAGAAACCCGGCAAACAGCGCCGTGAGCGGCCCGTCCGTCAGCATGCGGTCGAAGGAAGCCAGCGTGGCGGGGACGACCAGAAACAGCAGCCCCCACAGCGGAGAACGGCCACGGCGCACCAGCAGCCGTGCGCACCAGTATGCGCCCAGCGCCAGGAAGAGCAGTTCCACCGCAAAATACGCGCCGTCTATCCAATCGCGCCGACCGAAGCCCAATGCCCAGGCCGCCAGCGGAACCAGAAGCCGGCGAAAACGCCGTTGCGGCGCATCCACATAGCGGTAGTAGCCTTTCTGGAGCGACGGATCGTGTGCCAGGTAGCGATAGAACATGTCATCGTAGCCGCCGCTTTCAAAACGATACGTCCCCGCATCCAGATCCGGCGGTACGTGCGACTTCGTGCCGGTGCAGAAGACCGCCGTCCAGTTTCCGTCACACGCGTAATGGATTCGAGCGGCGGTCCAGGTAAGAACCGCAAGCACGGACAGGATCGCCACCCGTGCACAAGCGCCACGGCGGGGGCCCGAGACAGGAGCTGTGGGCGCGGGCATGAGCATGCATTATAGCTCCGGACACGGCATCGGCACCCTCGGGAACTACCGCATGCGGGTCAAGGTACTATGTGGAGAATCGGTCTGAGATTGGGACCTGCCCCCGGAATTGGCGGAGAGCCGGTTGAATTGGCGTCCCCAGCGGGATTCGAACCCGCGTTATCGCCGTGAAAGGGGGCTTGATGGGGTTTTGCAGCGCTTGCACAGATTCGCCAAGTCGTGCATAACTCTCTGAGCTGACGGGATATCTGGCCAAATTCTGCTCGGCCCACTTTGCACCACTTCGGCACACTTTTGGACTGCACCCCTCCTCTGATACACGGAAAACGGGGACAGGTTGCGGAGGCGTCACAGCGCCTCCGTGTTCCACTGTACGCCGCCGCAGGCCGGGCTGGGGCGGCAGATTTGTTCAAACTCTTCTGGTGAGCGGTAGCCGAGGCTGTTCGTGCAGGGCGCCCGCGCGGTGCTGCAGCAGAGGCGCAAGCAATCTTCTGGTCTGTCTGCGTGGCTGAAACAACTGACGGCGCGGGCCCATCACAACGTCGTGTGCGTGGCGTTGGCGAACAAGCTGGCGCGCATCGCCTGGACCGTTCTCGCCACAGGCCAAGTCTATCGGCCTCCGGCGACCGCTGCTGTTGCGGCGGCCTGACCGAACCCTGTTCAACGGAACACCCGGCGCGAGCCGTCGCGGAATCTACGATTTCCTGCCCGGTCTGCGGGCGAACCATGAGATGGCACAACGGTCGAACCCGGCGCTCCCGAAACCCGATACCGGAAAGAGTCTTCCAAGACTGCCCAGTTTGATGGGAACAGAGCGCAGCGCATTCCATCCTGGCCAGGAGCACATCGCTCCAATAAAGGCCGTATACATTTGCGCAGACCAACCCGCCACCCTCACTTTTCGCTTGCGCTGAGGCGGCGGACCATACATTTTCGCTTGCGCTGAGGCGGCGGACCATACATTCCGGTAACGTCACTTTTCGGGCGCAATCCGCTCTTTCCCGATCTCCACCGCCGAAGCCGGTTGGT